>JBOGGH010000013.1:0-17689 GCA_050743905.1 Acidimicrobiales bacterium | reverse complement strand
CGTCACGACCGGGCCAGGCGGACCTCGGCGCGGGCCGGGAGCTGGGCGAGGGACGACGAGTCGCCCATCCAGAGGTGGTAGGTCCCGGGCGCCACCCGCCACGCCGCGTCACCGGAGCTGTAGGCGGCAAGCTTGGTGGAGCCCAGGGTGAAGCGCACCGTCCGGGTGGCCCCGGGCGCCAGCGAGACCCGGCGGAACGCCTCGAGCTGGCGGGGCGGGTTCCCGTCCGCCGGCGGCTGCCCGAGGTAGAGCTGGGCCACGTCCGCCCCCGCCCGCCTCCCGGTGTTGGTCACCCTGACGGTGGCGGTCACCACCGGCTTGCCGTGCCGCTCCCGCACCGTGGCCGTGGCGTCGCGGTAGCTGAAGGTGGTGTACGAGAGGCCGTACCCGAAGGGGAAGAGGGGGGTGGTGCCCGTCGCGTCGTACCACCGGTAGCCCACGTCCACGCCCTCGGCGTAGTCCACCCCGCCGGCGTTCCCGGGGAACCGTGACGGTGTGGCCACGGGCGTGCTCGACGCTGTGGTGGGGAAGGTGACCGGGAGGTGCCCCGAGGGGTCCGCCCCGCCGAAGAGCACCGAGGCGAGCGCCGTCCCGTCGGCCTGGCCCGGGTACCAGGCGTCCAGCACCGCCGAGACCTGCCCGAGCCACGGCATGGCCACCGGCCCCCCGGCGTCCACCACCACCACCGTGTGCCGGTTGGCGGCGGCCACGGCGTCGACCAGGGCGTTCTGGTCCCCGGGGAGTGTGAGGCCCACCCGGTCGGCCGACTCCGACTCCTGGCCGTCGCCCACCACCACCACGGCGGTCTTCGCCTTCGCTGCGGCCGCGGCGGCCCGGTCCACGGCCTGGGAGATCTGGTCCGGCGTGGCCCACGTGAGGCTCTGGACAGGGCCGGTCAGCGTGTAGGTGGTGCCCGCTGTCAGGTGGACGGTGGCCGTGAACGTGGCCCGTGGCGGCGTGCCGGGGTTGACGGCCACCGTCTGGCCGTCCAGCAGGAGGGGCACCGGCACGAAGTCGGACGGCACGGCGTAGGCGAGCTCGTAGGTCCCGGTCTCGGGCGGCACCAGCGTGGCCGAGAGGGCGAACGATGTCCCCGGTGTCGTGTACGGCGCGCTCAGGGCCGTACCGGGCACCGGCGTGAAGTCGGCCGGTGTGGGGAGCCCGGCGGTATAGGTGGGCGCCGCGCCGCGCGGGTCGGCGGCGCGGACGGCGGCGCGGATGGCGGCCAGGGGCGTGACCACCCGTGTCGCCTTCACCGTGGCGCTGCCGCCGCCGGCAGAGACCGGCGCCTGCTGGGCGGCGGCCCCGATGACGGCGATGCTCCCCTTGCCGGCGGGCGAGAGCGGGAGCGCGCCGCCGGCGTCCTTCAGCAGGACGGTCCCCTCCTCCGCGACGTCGTCGGCCACGCCGGCCGCCGACGGCGAGGCCACGTTGGCCTTGATGGATCCCCTGGCGTCGTCGGTGAAGAGCCGGAACCGGTACATCTCGGTCAGGATCCGCAGCGCCGCCTCGCGCACCGTGGCCCGGGAGACCTGCCCGTCCTCCACGGCGGCCACCAGCGCCGGGCCGAAGTGGGACGCTGTGGGCTGCTGCTGGTCGAGCCCGGCGTTGATGGCTGTGACGGTGGAACGGGTGGCCTGGTAGTCGGACCCCACGAACCCGGCGAAGTGCAGTGTGGTGTCCAGGTAGCCGTCGAGCAGCGCCTTGTCCTGGCAGGCGCCGGAACCGTTGATCGTGGCGTACGAGCACATCACCGAGCTCGGGTGGGCTCCGAGGACCTGCCGCCACGGCGCCAGGTAGATCTCCTGGAGCGCCTGCTGGCCGACGGCCGCGTTGTTGGCGGCGCTGAGCCGGTTGGTCTCCTGGTTGTAGACGGCATAGTGCTTGACCTGGGCCATGGTGCCGGTCCGCTGGATGCCACGGACCTCGGCGGACCCGATCGCCCCGGCGAGGTCGGGGTCCTCGCCCAGCGCCTCGAAGGCCCGCCCCCACTGGGGGACGCGGACGATGTTGATCGTGGGCCCGTAGACGAGGTTGATCCCCTTCCCCCGTGCCTCGCTGCCGACCACCTGCCCGTAGCAGGCGGCGGCGGCGGGGTCGAAGGTGGCGGCGAGCGCCTCGGGCGCCGGGAGCTGGGTGACCCCGGTGAGCCCGTCGCCGAGGCCGGCGGGACCGTCCTGCTGGTTGACGGCGGGGATGCCCAGGCTGGGGATGGCGGCGGTGGCCCCGATCGAGCCCGACGGCGCCTTGTCGTTCCCGACGCCGTGCAGCAGGGTGACCTCCTGGTCCAGGGTCATCCGCCCCAGCATGGCCACGGCCTGCTTCTTCGCCTCGGCCAGTGGCTCGAGCCGGAACGCCGCCGCCCGGCAGGGGGTGGTGGCGGCGCCCTGCGACGGTGTGGTCCCGGACGCGCCGGCGGCGGGCGGCGCGGCCACGGTCGGCACGGCCACCAGCAACGCCGTCCCGACCGCCACGACCGAGATGAGCATGCCATTCCGTCTCATGGATGCCTGCAAGGCTCCCACGTAGCACCATGGTCATGGGAGGACGCCCCATGTTCCGCCAGACCGCACACGTCTACGACCTCGTCTACCTGGCTTCGGGAAAGGACTACGCCGCCGAGTCGGCGGCCGTCCACGAGGTGATCCAGACGCGCAACCCGGGGGCGAGCACGCTCCTCGACGTGGCCTGCGGGACCGGTGGTCACCTCCACCACCTCCAGGACCGGTACACGGTCACGGGCGTCGACATCGATCCCGCGATGCTGGACCAGGCTCGTGCCCACCTCCCGGGACTGCCACTCGTAGAGGCCGACATGCGGACGGTCGACCTCGGCAACCGGTTCGACGCTGTCGTCTGCCTCTTCAGCTCGATCGGCTACATGGCCGACACCACAGAGCTCGGCGCAGCCATCCAGGCGATAGCGCGGCACCTGCACCCGGGCGGTGTACTCGTGGTCGACGGCTGGGTGCGGTCCGATTCGTGGCGAGACGGGGCACCCCCCCACGTCGACGTGGCGAGCGCCGACGGGCTGAGGGTGGTCCGCGTCGGCCGCAGCCGGCGCGAGAGGAACACCACGTACTTGGAAATGCACCATCTCATTGCCACCTGCGACCACATCGAGCACGTCGTCGAGCACCACAAGCTCATGCTCTTTTCCCACGAGGAGTACCTTGCGGCGTTCACGGCCGCCGGCCTCACGGTCGAGACCCTCGAAAGCCCGATGGAGGGCCGGGACCGCTACGTGGGCGTGCTGCCGGGCTAACGACCCGCGGACCGGCCGTCGCGTCGCTGGGCTCCGCCTACCCCGCCGAGCCCTCGAAGGGGGCGTCGCCGAAGGCGAAGACGCCGCCGTCGGCGGCCGCCAGCCAGTAGCCGGTCCCTGTGGGGGTGGGCGCCATGCCGACGATCGGGGCGTTGAGGGGCTGGTTCGCCATCGAGCCTGCTGTGGCGGCACTGCCGTAGGCGTGGACCGCACCTGTGGGTGAGGTCACCCAGTAGCCCTTCCCCGTGGGAGCGGCGGCGATGGTGGTGCCGGCGGGGACCGCCAGGGGCGGGGACTCCGTCGCCGGCGACGGTGGCGAGGTGCCTACCGCGTTGGTGGCGGTCACGCTGAAGGCGTAGGCGGTGGCGTTGGGCAGCCCGGTGACCGTGTAGGAGAGGACGGCCGGGACCGGCCGAAGGCGGCCACCAGGCGAGCACCGACGGCCGTCGGCCGGATCGGGCATGATGTCGCCGTGGGGTCCAAGGGCGACAAGCCGCGCAAGCAGAAGCGCCGACTGGCGAAGGTGCCCAAGTACGAGGAGCCCAACACGCTCCCCTTCCGGGGGCTGGGCGGCGGCGCGGCGACCGGGCCCGGCCCCATGGGCTACGGGGGCGATCACCAGCACTCCCACGAGCCGGGCCGGGTTGGCAAGGCCCTGCTGTGGCTGCTCGGGCGGCGTCCCAAGGAGCCCAAGCCCACACCCTGAGGCCCGGCCGGGTGCGGCCGCTGATCGCCGACGTGGCCTGGCAGAATTCCCCCGTGCTCCGCATCGGCGTGGTCGGGGACTACGTCGCGACCAACGAGACCCATCAGGCGACGGGGGCCGCGCTCGGCCATGCGGCAGAGGCCCTCGGCCACCGGGTGGCGGTCACCTGGGTGCCCACGCCGAGCCTCCGGTCGGCCGACGCGGCTCCCCACGCACTGGCGGGCTTCGGAGGCCTGGTGATCGCCCCGGGAAGCCCGTACCGGGACATGCGGGGCGCGCTGGCAGCCATCGCCTTCGCCCGCGAGCACGACGTCCCGGTCCTCGGGACCTGCGGGGGCTTCCAGCACATGGTCATCGAGTACGCCAGGAACGTCCTGGGCGTGGACGACGCCGCGCACGCCGAGTACGACCCCTACGCGTCGCGCCTGTTCGTCACCCCGCTGAGCTGCTCCCTCGCCGGCCAGCGGATGGAGGTGGCCCTCCGTCCCGGGACCACGGTCGCCCGGGCCTACGGCGCGACCCGGACGACGGAGCGCTACTACTGCAACTTCGGACTGAACCCCGAGCACCGCGGGGCGCTGGAGGGCGGCGGCCTCCGGGTGAGCGGTGTCGACGGCGACGGTGAGGTCCGGGTGGTGGAGATCCCCGGGCTGCGCTTCTTCATGGGCACGCTGTTCGTACCCCAGGCGTCCAGCCGGCCCGGCCATCCCCACCCGCTCCTGCGCGCCCTGGTCGCCAGTGCGAGCGAGCAGGGCGCCGAGCGGCTGGTGATCGCCCCCGACGATCCCCGTGCCGGCGACGTGGCCGCGCTCCTGGCGCGCCACCTCGCCTTCTCCCGGGAGGTGACGCCGCCGGGACACGTCCACGCCCTGGGGACCGAGGAGCTGGCCGATCCCACGGTCACCTTCTACGGCGCCCGTCGTGGCGGCCGGCTGGTCGGCGTGGGCGCGCTCCGCCACCTCGACGGGGCTCACGGCGAGATCAAGTCGATGCACACCGCCGAAGGCGCGCGCCGGCAGGGCGTGGGGCGGGCGATGGTGGAGCACCTGATCGCCGAGGCCACCGCCAGGGGGTACCGGCGGGTGAGCCTCGAGACGGGGACGGTGGCGGCGTTCGCCTCGGCGCGGGCCCTGTACGCCCGGGCCGGCTTCGTGCCCTGTGCGCCGTTCGGCGAGTACACGGCCAACCCTCACAGCATCTGCATGACGCTCCCGCTAGCCGACGGGCGCACGGACCAGGCGTCCCGGTAGCGCTCCGGAGGTCAGGGAACCGCGACCTCGGTGACGACGTGCGGGAGGGGGGTGCCCTTGGCCGTGCGAAGGGCGAACGTCACCGTGTAGGTCCCTGCCGGCGTGCCCACCGGGACGTGGAGCTGGACCGGCGTCGCGGCCTTGGCCTCGCTCTTCACGGTCAGGGTCCCGCCGGCCGGCTCCACGGCGATGCGGGAGCCGGCATCCGACGTCGCCTTCCACACGACGTGCTGGGACCCCGTGGCCATGCTCTGGGCGCCGAGCGAGATGCGCACGCTCGATCCGGGCTCCACCACGCTCTCGCCGTCGCTGTTCGACACGTACCCGAGCGCGGGGAGCAACCCGTCGGTGCTCGACGGTGGCGCGTCCGCGGCTGCCGCGCCCCACGTGGTGCTGGGCGAGGCGGAGAGGGCCCAGTCGAGCGTGCCGCCCCGGGTGAAGACGCTCGGTGCGAGGTAGGTCCGCTGCCAGCTCGTCCCGTCGACCGTCAGGCTGTGGACGTACGGCGCGTCGTCGGCGGCGGCGGGGGCGTTCTCGGTGATCGTCCCGCCATCGCCCAGGTGGACGACGATGTGGGTGAAGAGCGGGCTCCCGAGCACGACCTCGGACGACCCCGGCGTCTCCGGGTACGCACCGAGCGCGGACCACACGTACCACGAGCTCGTCTCCCCGAGGTCGTCGTTGCCGGCCAGGCCTGTGGGCTTGTTGGTGAAGTCCTGGTCCTGGACCTCCCGCACGGTTGCCTGGGTCTTGAAGGGAACGCCAACGTCGTCGTACTCCCAGGGGACGCCGAACGACGGCTCGTTGCCCATCTGGACCTGGTACGTGGTGTTGGCCGTGACGCTCGAGGTCAGGCCGTTGAGGTACGCGGTCCAGGCCTTGTCCCCTCCTTCGGCGGCAGCAAGACCCTTGACGTCGAAGGGCAGCATGGTCGTGGAGACGTAGGGATCGGTCTCGGAGAAGCCGTGCTCCGAGTTGGGGTTGAACCCCGGCTCGAACGCGCCGTTGAGGAGCTTCGGTTCCACCATCCCGCTGGCGGGGTTGAAGACGTCCTGCCAGTTCTGGGCCCTCGTCGCGAACTTCTTGGCAACGCCGTCCTCCCCCAACGCGCCGGCCAGCTCGGCGATGGCGTTGTCGTCGACGTCGTACTGCTCCTGCGTGGACACCGGTGCGTTGTAGTCACAGCACGTGTACTTCCCGTTCACCGGGAGGTACCCGTCCTTCTCGTAGTAGGCGAGGCCGGGACGGAAGTGGCTGGGGACGTCGGCTTGTCGCTCCATGTCATCGAGGGCCCGCTGCACGTCGAAGCCGGTGGCCCCGAACGTGTAGGCGTCGGCGATGACCTCGTCGGCCGGGTCTCCCACCATCGCATAGCCCTCGGTGTCGTCCGACGACCACTTGGGGAGGTGGCCGGTCTGCGTGTCGTCGTGCAGCATGGACGTGATCATGTCGTCCACCCTCTTCGGCACCAGGAGCGACAACAGTTGCACCTCGCTCCGGCCGATGTCCCACTCCGAGAAGTTCGTGTACTCGGTCTGGCCCGGAGCCACCTTGTGGACCTTCGCGTCGTACCCCATGTACTGGCCGTTGGCATCGCTGAACACGTTGGGCTGGAGCAACGAGTGGTAGAGGGCGGTGTAGAAGGTCGTTCGTTGGGCTTTGGTGCCACCGGCCACCTGCACCTTGCCCAGAAGGGAGCTCCACGTCCGGTGGGCGGCCTGCCTGGTGGATGTGAAGTTCCAGCCCGGGTTCCCGGCGCGCCGGTTGAGCGCGGCGTTGGCCGCGCTCACGTAGGAGATGCCGACCTTGGCCTCCACCACGGGATCCGTCGCGGTGTCGAAGGTCACGTCCCCGCCGTTGCCGTTGCTGCTCCAGCTCCCCGAGGAGGCGAACGACCGGTTGAACAGCATGTCGAAGTGCACGGTGTAGGAGCCGGTCGTCACCGAACCGTCGACCTCGGTGCTGCTCACCGCGTGGAAGCTGCTGGTCTTCACGGGGGTCGCGCTGTCCGACACCTTGAAGAGGAGCGTGCCGCTCGGTGAGCTCGTGGGGAAGGTGAAGCGGGCCATGCCCGACCGGGTCGTGGCGGTGAGCTGCGTTCTCACCCCGCCCGCCACGAGGCTGTAGTAGCCGGGCGACGCGGACTCGTCGTCGTGGTGCAGGGGTTGGGTGGCTGTGGCGGGGTCCGGCGGCACTGTTCCCACCACCGGGAGGACGGGGACGTCGCCGGCCGACGGGCCACCGGTGCCCGAGAGGTGGGTCAGGCTGTACCCGACGATCGATGTGTCGTTGTAGGAGTACCCGCCGGTGTCCAGCCGGGTGGGGGTGTCCGGGCTCCACTGGACCATCCCGAAGGGCACGTCCGCCCCGGGGAACGTATTACCGGCCGTCTGGTACCCCACGAAGACGTTGAACGCCGATCCGTCGGGGCGGGCGGTGCCCACGAACGGATCGACCAGCGACGCGGCGTCGGTCACGTAGTGGACGGCCGCACCGCTCCGGCCGGACGTCGCGAGCAGGCCCGTGGACGCGATCGTGGACGCCAGCAACGCCGTCAGGGCCGCCCGTCTCCCGGCGCGCGCCACGCGGCCCCGGTTGGCTGGTGATCGGGCGCTCCGCCTCATGTTGCCCCCCTACGTTCGAACCCCGGCACTATAATTCCGCCGGTCTGCTGGTCATCGTCATGGGCATCAGGTCGGGTCGTCGGGAGCGAGGGGGGTCCAGAGCCATGCGCCGCAGACACGTGGTCGGTTCCGCGATCCTGGTCGCCGTGGTCCCGGCCGTGGCGATGCTGGGCGGGACGTCGTCCGCCGGGGCGGCACCCGCTCACTCTCCGAGTGCCCCCGGGCTGATGCGGGTCGTGGCCGGCCACGGGCACAACCTCCACCCGGGTGCCGACCTTGCCGGCGCCGATCTCCGTGGAGCGGATCTCCGGCACGTCGACCTGCGCGGTGCCGACCTGAACGGGGCCGACCTGTCCGGCGCCGACCTGGCGCACGCCCACCTCCTCGGCGCCGATCTCTCCGGCAGCACCCTCACCGGTGCCACGCTCACCGGTGCCGATCTGGCGTACGCGAACCTCTGCGACGCGAGCCTCGACGGGATCCACCTCCGGCACGCCGACCTCACCGGCGCCACCATGACCGGCGTGACCTCCGGCGGCATCACGACCGTGCCGGCGGAGCTGCCCCTCGGCTTCGGCGTGGTCGACGGGTACCTGGTCGGGCCGGGCGCCGATCTCTCCGGCATGGACCTGGCCGGCGTGGACCTGGCCGGCGTGGACCTGGCCGGTGCCAACCTCGCCGGCGACACCCTGACGGGCGTCAACGTCGAGAACGCCGACCTCACCGGTGCCACGATGACAGGGGTGATCTCCGGCGGCGTCACGACCGTGCCGGCCGAGTTCCCCGGAGGGTTCAGCGTGGTCGACGGGTACCTGGCCGGGCCCGGGGCCGATCTCTCCGGCGCCGATCTCTCCGGCGCCGACCTGGCCGGCGCGGACTACGCCCATACCGATCTGGCCGGTGCAGACCTGGACGGCGCCAACCTCTCGGGCGCCAGCCTCATCGGTGCCGATCTCACCTCTGCCAACCTGGCCAACGCCGACGTGACCGGTGCCGATCTCCTCGGCGCCACCCTCACCTCGGCCAGCCTGGCCGGCGCCGACATGACCGGCGCCAAGCTCATCAGCACCGAGATGACCGGCACCGACCTCACCGGCGCCGACCTCACCGGTGCGTTCTCCAGCGGGATCACCGGCACACCGGCCGCGCTGCCGTCCGGGTGGACCCTGGCCAACGGTTCCCTGGTGCCTCCGGGCTGACGCCATCGCGAAGACGGCGCCCGGAGGCACGGAGGCACGGAGCTGCGCCAGGGTTTGGCTGCCCGCCCCAGATGGGTGGCGCCCACGGTGCAGGTGGCCGTGACGGCATGGGTGCCGTGGGCGCCCAGTCTGCTCGTCGAGCACAGGGTGGACCCATGGCCAGCGTGCCTCCGGAGCCCGCGACGTCTCCGCGGGAACGTGGCATCGCCTCCTCCAAGCGTGGCGTCGAACTTGCCGGCACGCGGGCCCCTCATTCGTCCGGCTCGTGGTGCAACCGCAACGTGAGGACCTCCTGCCGAGCGGCTTGCCCCGACCAAAGCTGACGCAGGCCGAGGGCGGTGAACCCGAACCCACCGCCCGGGAGCTGTGCTCCCGGTGAGCGGTTGAGAGCGACGAGTGGCCGAGAGGGACGCTGCGCCACGTTGCATCAACGGTACCCCCCGAGGCCGCCGAGGCGATCTCCACCTGGCTCCGCGACGGGGGTTGCGACGATGCCATCGAGCGGATCACGGCCCAAGACCCCGACCTGGCCAACCAGTAACGCTCGGCCGTAGCGGTCGTCATAGACGACCGGCTCCTGGCCGACTGTTTGGCGGGTCACATCCCCCAGCCGGTCGCCGGCGAGCTGGGAAGGGGCGAAGCATGTACGGGCTCTTCGCGATGAGACGTGGGACGGTGCCGGACCGGTGACCCGCCCATAGGTATGCACCAGGAGGATCTCTCGATCGCGTGGAAGAGATGTCGATTCACCCCGGTTCGTGATCGACAACTCGGTCGGGACGGTAACGTTTAGGCATGGCCGTCTCCACGAAAGACCTACAGGCAGCGGCCGATCGGGCACGAGCGGCGGCGGCGGCGGCGGGCGAGTTGCGTCCGACCCGGATCGGCCCGGTGGCTTCGAACCTTCCCGAGGCCGTTCGTCTGGCTATCGCTGAAGACCTCGCCTCTGGTGCCTACCATCGGGCGGCCGCGGACGCGGTCGGGGGAGACCCGGACTTGGCTCAGGGCTGAATACCCGACCCTTCCATGATCGTCATTGATGACGCGCTCCTGCTCGCCGTCGTGGCGGAGCGGTCGGCCGGCCCGGTGGCCCAGTTCACCGAGGCAGCAGGACATGGTGAGGTGTTCACGACGGGATCGTGGTACTGGCGGCTGACCCGAGCGGTGGCTCGGCCAGGCCAAGGGGCGCTCTCCCGAACCCTCGGGGCCATGTCCGAACATGAACGCTCGCGAGTGGCGGGCGCCCTGGTCGAGTTGCCGGCGGAGATCGGCCTCTTGAGCCTGCGACGATTGGTCCCGGTCATGACCGCGCTCTCCGGGCAGTTCAATCTCCTCACGGCCGAGGCGGTGGCCGCAGCGGTGGTACTGGGCGGCAACATCGCGGTGACCACCGAATCGCCCCTTCTCGACCGCGCGGCCGCTACGGCCGGCGTCGCCGTCGACGTCGTCCGCCTGAACCGGTAACCAGGCGGCGAGGTTGCCTCGCCGATCAGGTCGAGCAGAGCGGGAGCCATGGAACGCCTGGCGAGAAAGAGGGCCTCAGGAGGCCATACCAGGCCCGAGTCCATCGCCCGACCTTCCGCGTTCCATCCCTTGTGCCGGCGGTTCGTAATCTGGCCGGGTTAGTGGGGCCGGTGGGGATCGAACCCACGACCGAGGGATTATGAGTCCCCTGCTCTGACCACTGAGCTACGGCCCCGCGTGCGGAATTATCCCTGGTAATGAGCTTATGCGCTAGTCCACCGCCCGACAGCGATCGGCTAGGCACGGCACCCTGGCACGTCAGCCGCGCACTACTCCGAGCCGAAGAACGGTGCCCCGTAGCTGTACACGGAGCCGTTGCGGGTGAGGATCCAGTAGCCGCCGGTCGCCGGGTCCGCCGTCATCCCCACCACTGTCGATGTCGCCACGCCGACGGCCGATCCGTGGAACCCGGCATCGCCGTAGGCGAACAGGCCCCCGTCCGATGCGACGAACCAGTACCCGTCGTCGTCGTTCGTGGGCGTCATGCCGTTCACTGGCTTGTTCAACGCGAGGTTGCCGGTGGAGCCGTAGAAGGGTGCGTTGAAGGCAAAGATGCCACCGTCGGTCGCGACCTCCCAGTAGCCGCCCGTCGCGTCGTCGGCTGCGATCCCGACCACGGGCTTGTTCAACGGCCTGCCGCCCATCGAGCCGTAGAAGGCGGCGTCGCCGAAGGCGAAGATGCCGCCGTCCGAGGCCACGAGCCAGTAGCCGGCACCGTCCCTCGTCGGCGCGATGTCAACGACCGGCGCGTTGAGGGGCATGCCCCCCATCGAGCCGTAGAAGCCCGCGTCGCCGAACGAGAAGGTCCCCCCGTCACCGGCCACGAGCCAGTAGCCCTTGCCGTCCGGAGTGCTCACGATGTGCGTGATCGGCGCGTTCAGGGCCTGGCCCGCCATCGAACCGTAGAAGGCGGCGTCGCCGTAGGAGTACACGCCGCCGTCCGCCGTTGCGATCCAGTACCCGTTCCCGTCGGCCGTCGCTGCCATGCCCACTGCCGGCGACGCCGGTGCCGGGGGCGGGCCCGGCGCGGGCGACGGCGAGGACGTCGCGTAGTCGAGCGCAATGACGCTGCCGTTTGTACCGTCGGTGACCACGAGCCCGCACCGCAGGTACCCCTCGTTCACCTGCGCTGCAGTGGGAGGACAGGCGGCATCGGGATTGGCCGCGACGAACGGGTTTGGAACCACAAAGGTGCCCGCATAGCTGCCAGCGCTGTTCGTTGTCCCTGTTGCGACGTCTGTGAAGTCGACGTCGCCTGTTGTGCCACTTGTCAACCAAAGCGGGGATATCTCTGCCGCGACGATGGTGTGATCGGGCAGGAAGCCGGAGCAGGCGAGGGCAATGGACTCGCCGGCGGTGACCCCGGACAGGATGGGATCGACCTCGGGGTCCTGCCCGTTGAAGGTGCAGTTCGCGCTCGAATCTGCGGGCTCGGCCACCGCCGGCTCGCCGTCGAGCGCACCGCCAGCCAGCATGTTCGTGTCACTCGTGCCGACGGCAGCGAGACCAGCACGCAGGGTCTTCGACGCTGCAGCCTCGACGTGGCCATTGGCTGCCGCACCTGCGAGAGGGGCTGAGCCCGACGAGATCCCGGTCGCGAGCAGCGCAGCGCATACTCCCACGGCAAGACACGCCATTTGACGGACCCGAACGTTCATGCCGCACCCCTCCTGCGCTCCATTGAGTTGCGGAACCGTAGCCGTCTCCGATACCGACTGCAACCTGGCTGCACCCTTGGCGCGCATCCTGCATTCGTCGATCACCGTGTCCGAGCGGACGGCCGTCACCTACCCCACGAGGGGCTACACGCCGACCCGACACCGTTGATCGGGACGGCGCTCCACGTCGGGAACAGGCGCCATGAGCCGGCGGACCCCGGGCAGGCCGTAGCGCTCCACCCGTGGCCACGACCGACCTCCGGGGCGGTCGACGGTGGTCCCGTCCAGCCCCCGAGCGGGACCTCCCGAAGAAGCCGGGAAACACCGGAAGGCCTGGGCGCGTGCAGAGGTGGATATCGATAAGTAGCATTCTCTCATGCCCGAGAACACTCCGTTGCCGGAGGTCAGGACTCGTCGCCTCGTGATCACGGACGACCTCGACCATCCCCGCATCGTGGCGGAGGTGGTCCACGGCATGGCCGAGCTGCGCGCCATGACCGACGATCCGGGCACGCACGTCCTCCTCTACGCCGGCTCGCCGGCCCCCGACGGCGCGGGGGCCATCGGCGTGGAGCTCTTTGTGGAGGGCAACTCGGTGGGGCGCCTCCACGCATGGTCGGACGGCGACGGGTGGCACTGGAGGATCGCCGCGGAGGTGTAGGCCTTCGCCCGGCCCGGGCGCGGGCCCGCTCCTCCGCACACGTCCGAAGTCGGCGCGGCCCGCCCGCGATGCACACCCGGCGCACAGGAGGTCCCGGGTGGGGCCACAGGTGGACGCCCCACCATGCACGGTGGTCCCGCACCGTGCGGGACGACCCCTCCGGGGTCCACACCGCAAGGAGACAGGGAATGCACCGTCAACTTCGCCTCGCCATCGCCACGGGTGCGCTCGCCACCGGACTCGTGCTCGGTGGTGCCGCCATCGCCGGCGCCGTCAGCAGCACATCGGGAACGTCCACGTCGAACGGCGTCGCGGCGTCAACCAGTGCCACCGGCACATCGGCCACCACAGCGTCCACGGGCGCCAGCGGCACATCGGGCACCACCACAGCGAGCACCGGCACATCGGGTGCAAGCACATCCAGCACCGCCACAACCGGTACGGGCACATCAAGCTCTGGCACATCAAGCTCGGGGACATCGGCTGCGGGGGGCTCGACATCGTCCACCGGCACCCACCACTGCACGCACATGGGATCCGGCTCGAAGGGCACCGGCACAGGGTCCGGTACGGCGGGCACAGGGTCCGGCACGCCGCCCCACGGCGGCCCGCCCCCGGCAGGCTGAGCGGTCCCCGCTCCCCCGGCCCGGCGTCCTGCACCGCGGCAGGCGCCGGGCCGGGTCGCGCCCGGGACCCCCGGGTGCACCGGCCGGCGGCGGTACCCGTCCGACCGCCGTAGGCTCGACGTATGTGCGGCAGGTTCGCCCTGTACTCGGAGCCGGACCGCCTGGTCGCCTGGCTCGATGCCGAGCTGGCGCCGGACCTGACCGACCGCTTCCACCCGAGCTGGAACGTCGCGCCCCTCTCCCAGGTGCTGGGTGCGCGCGAGCACGACGAGCAGCGCCAGCTCGAGCTGTTCAGTTGGGGGCTTGTGCCCGGCTGGGCCAAGGACGCCGCGGCAGCCGGTAGGACCTTCAACGCACGGGCCGAGACGGTGGCCACCAAGCCCACCTTCCGCGCCGCGTTCCGGAGGCGGCGGCTCCTGGTGCCGGCGGACGGCTTCTACGAGTGGACAGCGAAGGGCGGGCCACGGCAGAAGGTGCCGCACTACTTCTCCCGGGCCGATGGCGAGCCGCTCGCCCTGGCCGGCCTGTGGGAGTACTGGCGGCCGGCCGAGGGCACAGGCCGGCTGAGCGCCACGATCATCACGACGGCGGCCGGACCGGACATGGACGGCGTGCACGACCGCCAGCCGGTGGTCCTGGAACCCGACACCTGGGAACGCTGGCTCAGCCCGGACCTCCAGGACCGCGACGAGCTGGAGGGGCTGCTACACGCCGGCCCGGCCGGCCAGCTCCGCCACTGGCCGGTCCGCCGGGAGGTGGGCAACGTGCGCAACGACGGCCCCGACCTCGTGGAGCCGGCGGACTGAGGTTCGCCGGCTCGCGGCCCGCCGGGCCAGGACGAGGGGGCGGGTGCCATCATGCAGCCGTGACCGCACGTGCCACCATGCACGCGATCCGCGGCGGGGGCCGCCGGTGAACAGCGCCCCCCGGGCCGTGCGCGCCCTCTCGTTCGGCGGGATCTCGGAGGACTACGACCGGTTCCGGCCGGCCCCGCCGGTCGCCGCCCTCGACTGGCTCCTCCCGGAGGTGGCCCGCACGGTGGCCGACGTGTGCGCGGGCACCGGCGCCTTCACCAGGGTGGCGGCCGGCCGCGTGGACCGGGTGGTGGCGGTGGACCTCGACCCCCGCATGCTGGCCGTGCTCGGCGCCCGGTCCACCGCGTCCGTCCTGTGCGCCAGCGGGGACGCGCTCCCCTTCGCGGACCGGGCGCTCGACGCCGTGGTGGTGTCGTCCGGATGGCACTGGCTCGACCCGGCCCGGGCCGTGCCCGAGATCGCACGGGCCGTGCGCGCCGGCGGCACGCTCGGCGTGGTCTGGAACGGCCCGGACCGCACCAGCGAGTGGGTGGCGGACCTGTTCGACCGCCGTCGTTCGGCGGACGACCTGCCCGCCCAGAGCCGGCGCATGCTCTCGATCCCGGACGGGCAGCCGTTCTCGGCACCCGATCGCCGGGTGATCCGGTGGTCGATCCCCCGCACCCGGTCCGAGCTCCTGGGCCTCGTGGGCACGTACAGCAGGGTGATCACGTCCGGCGCGGACGAACGCCGGGCCGAGCTACGAAGGGCCGAGGCGCTGATCGAGCGGCTCCCCGCCGCCCCGGGCCTGGACCGGATCGACCTGCCGATGCGTGCCTTCTGCTGGAGGGCGGTGCGGACCGGGGGCTGACGGCCGCCGGTCATACGACGGCGGCGAGGCCGGGGCCCGACGTCAATCCACGAGCATCCGGCCTTCGGCGACGGGGGCACGTACAGAGCGCAACGAGATCATCGGCCGTTCCACGATCATCTTGTCGATACTTGAGCCCGTCAGCGAAGTCCGAGGACGGTCAGCAACCCGTCTTCGATCCCCCACATCTCCTCGGTCGTAGCGTCCCCCACCGGATCCCCGAGCCGGTTCACGTCGACGGCGCCGACCTGCTCGACCAACACCCGAGTCGTCTCTCCGTTCAGCGCAATCTCCGGACGGAACGACGCGGCCCGGGCGCTGCGCGACGTCGGAGCGATCAAGACAACTGACCTCGGCAGGAGTGCATCGGCCTGGACGATCACGCCGTAGCGGCGGCCGTGCTGCTCGTGTCCGGTTCCCCGGGGCATCCGGAGCTCGTAGATCTCACCCCGACGCACGGAGGCTCTCCATCAACGACGCAACCTCGAGCATCTCCCGGCGGTCCGCCTCGTCGGCTTCCAGTGCCGCCACCTCGGCCCGCAGGGCTTCGTTCCGGCGGAGCGCCGCCGCGGCATCGAGGATGGCCTTGCGGATCGCCTCCGACCTGCTCAAGCCAGAGGCCTCCAGGGTGTTGAGGGCTCGCCGAACCTCATCATCCACCCGTACGGACACCGCGCTCGCCATCACTCAATCGTATCACGAATTGTCATACGGAAGCGATGCGGCCGGACGCTCCGGGGGAGAGACTCGAACTCTCAACCTAGCGGTTAACAGCCGCTTGCTCTGCCATTGAGCTACCCCGGACAGTCCGGCCACTGTACTCCGGCCCGCCGCGGTGATCGGCAGCCCTGAAGGGGGCCAAGGCAGCCCGGACAGCCCCCTACTCGGAGGGCGGTGGCTGTGTCAGCACCCAGCGGGTCCCGTCCCACCAGCGCTGCGGCCCACCGGGCGAGACCGGGTACCACCCCGGCGGGGTGGAACCGGCCGCCGTCGCCTCGGTGGCCGGGCCGGCCAAGTCAGCCGGCCCACCCAGCCCGGCGGGCGCCAGGGGCACCGGAGCCGCCGTTCCGTCCGGCGCCGAGATCCGCACGGCCAGTACGGTGATCCCGGCGGCCAGGCAGATGACGCCGATCACGATGGCCACGCCGAGGATGGCGTACACCACCGGGCTCGTGCCGCCCGAGGTGGTGCACAGCGGCGTGCCGAGCCGGAGGCCCGAGCGGAACCCGCTCGAGTTGCACACGGTCTTGGCCGTCCCCAGCTCCACGAGCGCCAGGACGCTCCCGAGGAAGAACACGAAGCCGATCGCGATGATCGCCGGCAGGCCCCATCTCGTCCGCACGCCCGCACCTTACCCCGTGGGGCCGTCAGGGCCGGGGACCCGCCCCGGCCCGGCTGCGCCCCCGCTCAGGCCTCTTCGAGGTAGTCCCGCAGGAGGTAGGCGGCGTCCGGGCGGCGCAGCTTGGCCAGGGTCTTGGACTCGATCTGGCGCACCCGCTCGCGGGTGACCCCGAACTCCTTGCCCACCTCCTCCAGCGTGCGGATCTTCCCGTCGTCCAGGCCGAACCGCAGGCGGACCACGTCCTGCTCCCGCTCGGTGAGGTGGGCCAGCGCCTCCTTGACCGCCTGGTCGAGCATGGCCCGGGTGGCGGCGTCGTCCGGCACCACGGCGCCCCGGTCCTCGATCAGGTCCGAGAGGCTGAAGTCGTCCTCCTCCCCCACCGGCTGCTCCAGGGACACCGTGTCCTGGTTGATGCGCTGGATCTCGCGCACCCGCTCGATGGGGAACTCCACCCGCTGGGCCACCTCCTCGGCGGTCGGCTCCCGGCCCAGCTCCTGGAGGAGCTGGCGCTGGGCCCACACCACCTTGTTGATGGTCTCCACCATGTGCACCGGGATGCGGATGGTCCGGGCCTGGTCGGCGATGGCCCGGGTGATGGCCTGGCGGATCCACCACGTGGCGTAGGTGGAGAACTTGAAGCCCTTGGTGTAGTCGAACTTGTCGACCGCCCGCATCAGCCCCAGGTTCCCCTCCTGGATGAGGTCGAGGAAGGCCAGGCCCCGGTTCCGGTAGCGCTTGGCGATCGACACCACCAGCCGGAGGTTGGCCTCGATGAGGGCCTCCTTGGCCTGCTCGCCCTTGCGCACCATCCGCCGGTCGGCGAACTGCTTGGCCGGGGTGAGGAGCTGGCCCTTGGGGCTGCCGCCCGCCTCCACCTCGGCCTCGGCCAGGACGTGGGCGGCCAGGCGCGCCGCCGCCTCGTTCCCCTGCTCTATCCGGCGGGCCATCTCCACCTCGAGCTCGCTGCCCAGGAGCGGGACCTTGCCGATCTCCTTCAGGTAGGTGTGGATCGGGTCCTCGGACCCGCCGCCGTAGTAGTCCGAGCCGGATCCCTGCGACCGCTGCCGCGCCGGCCGCTGCTGGTCCGACCCCCGTGACCCGGCCGACCGGCCGTTCCGGGCCGCCGCGCCCCCGTGGCCGTTGCCGTTGCGGCGGGCCCGGGGCACTCG
>JBOGGH010000012.1:0-17876 GCA_050743905.1 Acidimicrobiales bacterium | reverse complement strand
CGCTTCGGGAAGCTCTGGAGCAACATCGCCTCGCGCAGGGTGATGGCCCGGTCCTGCTCGGGGTGGGCGAATCGACCCCGGGTGATGTTCGTGCAACCGGAGGTCAAGGTGGGCGCCGGCTTGTCCCACCACATCCGGCCGTATATGTCGTAGTGGCCGGAGTGGTCCTTGTGGCAGTCCAGTTGCAGCTCCAGGGGGAGGTCGGCGCGGGCACCACCCTCGGGGATGGCGCGGAGCCGGCGGAGCGCCAAGTCGGTGTGCGTCCGCGCCTCGTGGAGCGGGTCCTTCGGGTCGTACCCGCCGGTCCTCAGGGGGGGACAGTCGCCGATCGCCTGGCGGACCGTGACGTGCCGTCGCCGTCTCCTGTCCTCCGGGTCCGAGAAGTGCGTGGGCGGCGGCAGGATCGGCCGGGTGACCCGGCTCCCCACGACCAGGACACGCTTGCGATGCTGGGGCACGCCGTAGTCGGCGGCGTCGAGGACGATCCAGTCCGCCAGGTACCCGATGTCCTCCAACCTCCCGATGAACGCCTCGAAGTGCGGACGCCAGCGTCCGCTCAGCATGCCGGGTACGTTCTCAAAGGCGATGTGCCGGGGTTGAACCTCGTCGACGAGGCGTAGGTAGTCCATGTAGAGGGTGTTGCGCCTGCGGTCCAGCGGCGTTGCCGGGGAGCCCTTGCGCAGACTCGTGAAACTCTGGCAGGGCGGGCAGCCGAACAGGACCGTGCACTCACCGCGTCCGAGGCCCGCGGTCGTCATCAACTCGTCGCCCGTCACGAGGCGGATGTCCCGAACGATTGGTGCAATACCGAGATTCGCCTCATATGCGGCGGCCGCATGGGGATCAATCTCCACCGCCGCCACGGGTGTCAGACCCGCCAGCCGGAAGCCGATGGACCCTCCGCCGCAGCCGGCGAACAGGTCGATCATGGGATGGGCTGAAAGCCCCCGGGAGTCCATCACCGCCCGCGCACCTTTCCGGCGTCCCGTCGGGTCCGGAGCCACTCGTCGACATCGGTCCGCGACCACAGTCGGCAGCGTTTGGCACCAGTGTCGACGACGGGACGGGGGAAGTCGGGGTATCGCTTCATGTAGGTTGAGACACTGTTCCGGTGCGTGAGGCCGAGTTGGGCCGCCACCCCGGCGGCGTCGATGAGGTCCTGTACGGAGACCCGTCGGCTCACCCCCCTAGTCTACGAAACTCGACTGGAGACGTGGTGAATTCTGTCGGCGACGCGGCGACGTACGATTCGGTGAGTGTCCGTCCCCGTTGTTTCCTGGGCGTCGTCGGACGGCGTCCGCCGGTCGATGCGGTCCAACCGTCCCCGCGACACGAGACCCGAGGTTGCGCTCCGGTCGGCACTCCACGCGGCCGGTCTGCGCTTTCGGAAGCACTACCGCCCGATCGACGGCTCCCGGTGCGAGGTTGACGTCGCGTTCACGCGCGTTCGGATGGCGGTCCAGCTCGACGGGTGTTTTTGGCACGGATGTCCGAAACACGCAACCCGCCCCGTCACGAACGGCTCGTGGTGGGCGGCAAAGTTGGACGGGACCGTCGCACGCGACCGCCAGAACAACGAACTGTTGTGCTCCCACGGTTGGGAGGTCCTGCGGTTTTGGGAGCATCAGCCGGTTGACGAGATCGTCGCAATCGTCTTCAAGGAGGTGACCCGGCGCCGCTCGGAGCCGGCGCCGATCCCTCGCTGACGACAGGCGCGGTGACGTCACAGGTTCACCTCACCACCGTCAGATCGTGACCTCGACCGGTACGCCAATCTGCTGCGCAACCGGCGTCCAGATGTCAACGTCCTGATCGGGCGTTTCGATCGAGACGACGAGTGCGTAGCGAGCACCCCGGTCGCTGCGGTCGCGGGACTTCAGTTCCTTCCACCACCCGGTCACCGGATAGACGGCGATGGCTCCCCGGTCGGCGAGGTCCGCCGCGGTGCCGGTCCAGATGTCGGAGTGCAGTGATCCGGACACGCGGTAGTCCGGCCCGAAGTACCACTCGTGGGAATCACTCGCCGCGGGCGTGGGACGCCTCTCCTCCTCGGCAAGTGCGAGCTGGTTGAGACGCTTGCGAAAGGCGTCGTTCGACTCGGTTGCCCGCCGAACGTCGAACCGTAGGCCGTGAGAGGCGTAGCTGTAACGGCGAACCCAGCCTCTCGAACCAGGGTTGGGCTCGATGAAGTACGACAGCGTGACGCGAAGGCGGACCGGGGCTCCTCCCAAGTCCGACAGGACCTCGGTTGGCCAGGGCAGCGAATGGAAATGAATCTCGCGCATCCGGCCTTCGCCGTCGAAGGGGTGGATGATGTCCTCAACGACGAGCGTCAGCGCGTCGTTGGCGCTTCGGGTTGCCCTCGTCAGGTCGGGCACGCCCATCCCGTATCGCCGATGTAGTGCGTCCCGCGGTCTGCGTTGCTGCGCGGCGTCGAGTTGCGCCCTCATCGGGGCCGTCCATTCCGCGGCGTGGACGATCAGGGCTCGAACGGTCTCAGGCCAGATGTTCGGGAGTTCCGCCATGATGGATGCCGCCAGGTGTGCCGCCTGTGCGGTGGCGGCGCTCGTCTGGCGCGTGACCGTCAACGGTCGCAGGTCCGGGTGGCGGCGCTTGGTCGTCAGTCGCTGAAACGCGATCGGCCAGTCGAAGTCGTCGCCGGCCGGGGACCGGGCGACGTTGCCCCCCTCCATGACGATGTCCGGCTTTACCGGCCATAGAGGATCGCAGGCGACGGACGTGCGGCTGTATGGAGACAGCTCGCCGACGGGCGCGAGTGGACTCCAGCCGTCGTATCCGGGTTCCCCAGGATCGA
Source organism: Acidimicrobiales bacterium (assembly GCA_050743905.1). GTDB lineage: Bacteria > Actinomycetota > Acidimicrobiia > Acidimicrobiales > RAAP-2 > JBOGGH01. The sequence goes on along the minus strand of JBOGGH010000012.1, from coordinate 15,061 downwards.
AGTTGATCAACTCCGTGTGAGCGCCCACCGTGATGCCGTTCCATGCCTGGGCGGGGTCCTGTACGGGTTCGAGATCGCACCGCGTCAGGTAGTCGTCGGAGAACTCGTTGATATTCCCGGCCGAGACGACAAACAGCCGCGTGTCGACCCGGTCGCCGGGATCGAGAAAGACCATCCCGTCGGGCGTCGTCTCGATGTCGAGACCGGCCGCGAGCGCGTCCACGGCGGCAGACCATGCGGATGGTTGGCCCCGCTGAATGGATGGGGTGTCCTCGGGAAAATCGCCGTCCGACGTGGTGGCGACCGCGAACACCCGCCGCCGCCCTGCAGCTTGGATCTCGACGAGGCTGGTGGCGGTGGCGGTCACGGCACCGTACAACTCCGGCGGGTTCGCACCCACCGGTGGGAGAAACTTCACCGACTCCAGGCGATGACGGAGGTGAACGGGGCCGTTGGAACCCACCACCGCCCCGAGGTCGCCGAAAAGGGCGAGGCCGGCCATCTCCGTGCCGTGCCCATGGTGGTCGTCGGTGTTCCACGCCGGATCGCACGCGTGGCAGTCGCCGACCTCCAGGGCCGGGGCCAACAGGACATGGCCCTGGTCGACCCCCGTGTCGACGATGCACGCGGCGGGACTGTTCGGAGACGGCGGATGAAGCCGGTCCGCCAGGTCCTCGACCCAGGGCGTTTGGTCGGCCGCGGGCTGTAGGGCGATGAACTCGGCCGCCGCACGGGGACGGCGAAGTTCGGCAAGGTCGTCGAGCACGTCGAGGGCGCCGGCGAGATCGGTGGGGGCGGCCCTGACAAGGGCGACACTCCTGTCGGTGAAGGCGAGCACCCGGGGTCCCAGTTGGAGTTGGCGCTGTTCGGCGAAAGAACGGAGACGCTCAACCTCGTGACCGTCCCGCCGTAGCCAGACCTCCCACCACGCGGGATCGTCCGTGGCCGGAAACTCGGACGGCGGATCGGTCCAGAGGCGTTCCAGCGAGGCAAGTCCGATCGTTCGAATTCGGTCGAGGAGGTCGCGGTGTCGCGGCTTCTCGGTGGTGGCCGTCTCCTGATACTGCTGAATCCGCTTCAGGAAGTACCCGAGCTTGCCGTCTGGGATGAAGACCGTCGCCTGTTCGATCACCTCCCCGTCTATGACGACGCTTCGCACCAAACGCAACTGTGGATGGACCCTTCCCAGGCGGGGATCGAGACTCTCGAATGCCAACTCGATGCCGGGGAAGCTCTCGAACGTCACGTAGATGCCGGGAGTAGAGCCCTCGACTCTGATTTCCTGCGCGGCGCGTCGAGCAGCGCCCTGGGAGGATGCGGCCTCCAGTTCCGCTTGGAGTGTCTCGCCGTGGGAGGCACGATTCTCCGGGACGCGTAACGGCTTGGGCTCCATCTTTCGGGGCGGGCGCCGGTAGTTCTCGGTGGTGACCCGGCCTTCGATGAAGAGGTGTGGGCGATTTCGTTCGGCCATCCGCCGCTCAGTCGGTGGAGCGGGACTGCCGCTCTCGAAGGGCCGTCACAAGATCGCCGGTGGTCACGGTGTCCCGTTTGGCCAGGATCGTGTCCTTCGCCGCCCGTTCGGCCGCCAGGGTGATCTCGGCGTGACTGAGACCCTCGGCCGCCGCCTTCACCTCGCTCCACGCAATGCGGCTCAGTGGAACGTTGGCAAGCCGATTCCTGATGACCGCCTGCGCGACCTCCGCTGACGGAAAGGGATACTCGATGACGGCGTCGAAGCGTCGGAATATGGCGCGGTCCAGCATCTGAGGATGGTTGGTGGCGGCGACGAGGAGGCTGTCCGACTCGTCCTGCTCCAGGAACTGGAGAAAGGAGTTCAGAACACGGCGGATTTCCCCGACATCGTTGGCGCGGGCACGCTCCCCGCCGAGGGCGTCGACCTCGTCGAACAGATAAACGCCCCTCGTGTCGGACAACGCGTCAAAGACGAGACGTAGCTTCGCGGCGGTCTCCCCCATGAACTTCGTGATGAGTCCGTCGAGGCGGATGACGAAGAGCGGAAGGTGTAGATCGCCTGCAAGAGCGCTCGCCGTCATCGTCTTACCCGTGCCCGGTGGACCGATGAGGAGGAGCCGGCGAAGCGGTCGGAAACCGTGTGATCGGAGCCGGTCCTGCTGTCGCTGTTCGAGGATGACCCGATCGAGCTGGTGACGCACGTCCGGTTGGAGGACGAGATCGGACATGCGGGTCTGGGGGTAGGAGACGGAGAGAAGCGCCGACAGCTCGCCCCGGGGCTGGGTTACGGGAATAAGACGACCCGGGGTGTGTGGTGCCTCCTTCCGCAGCGAATCGATGAGATCGCGCAACTCTTGGGCGAAGTGACTTTGTCCACCCCGGGCGGCGCGGGCGGCGACCTGAAGGGCGACGGAGTAGAACCGCGTGTCGTCGCCCTCGGCATGGCTGCGGACGAGGGCCTTCACCTGGTCAGCGGTAGCCACAACGCCCTCCCGTCAGCCTGCGACGCCGGACACCACAATGCGCGCCGTGCGTGTCGAACACGCACTGCGGCCGAGCGAGGTGTGGGGCGACACATAGGCCGAGTGGATCATCGCACGGGCCTGTGCCGGCGCACCGACTTTCCTCCGCGACGAGGCCACCGGGCGTGGCATGAAGGGCCGCGGCGGCGAGGTGACACGGGTCAGCGTACCGGGCGGTCACCCGAAGGGATTGGCATTGCTAGGGCGCTTGCGTTTTCTGACGGTAGTGCTAGCATCTCTAACATGACGACCGAGGTGATCTATGCGCGGGTGCCGAAGGCTCTGAAGGAGGCGGCAGACGGGTACGCGGCGGGCCAGGGAAGAACCCTGACCGGTGCCGTCGTCGATCTCCTGGACCGGGGTCTGACCGCGGTCTCCGACGAGCGATCCATGGTCGATTTGGAGAGGAACCTCTCCCAGGTGCGGGTGGAGCGGGATCAGGCGGTGGCCGAGTCGCAACGCGCCAAGGCGGAGCTTGCCGCTCTCACGACCTTCTCCCAGCGGGCGGCACGCCGTGTCGGTAGTTGCCCCAACCAGGCATGCGGGCAGGGGATCACGGGCTACGACCTGCTGTCACTCGGCCAATGCACGCATTGTGGACAGACGCTCACCAGCCTCATCGCCCCCACCTCGGTTGCACCGACCCTCGACCAGAGAGAGTTGATGATCCTCGTGGGGGCGCTGGGCGCCCTACTTGGAATCGCCTACTTGGCTGCCAAATGAGGTAAGTCGACGTGGACAAGCAACAACAGATCACGGCATTTCTCGATCGGCACATCACGCTTCTACGGGCGCCGATGTCGTATGCGTGGCGAGGTGTCTACCCCTGGGCACAAACACCTGCCCACCCGGTCGGGCCGCGACCAACGACCGAGCAGGTGGCAAACGAACTCCTGACGATGGCGGAGTTCCGTTCTTTGCAGTTGGGAACCTGGCTCGGCACGACCGATGGACAGGTCATCGCCCAGGCCGTCGAGGCGGTCACTCCGCCGTTTTACCGTGAAGACATCGAACTGCTCGTGTCGGCACTGGAACACGCTGCGGCGCTTCAACAGAAGGAGGGCCAGGAGGCCGCCGGTCGGTACGCGCTCGGGGCGATAGGGGTCGCCGCGTTCCTGGCGATCATCTTTGCGGTGTCCACCTCGGGGGGACCGGGCACGTCGTAGCGCGTCATCGACGGCCCCGAGACCTCCGGAGGCCCGAGACTGTGTCCTCCGGACTCCTCTGACCTTCCGCCTCGCTCCACCCCATGCTGTGGTTCCTCTCGCCCCCGCACCCTCCGGGTACCGCACCCCAGTCCACATGTGTTGTAAACACGTTGTGCGGGTGGGGTGCGGGAGACGAGGCCGTTCACACGAGCCGATGTCACGGAGGGTGCGGGGGCGTTCTGACCAGGTCGGAAAGGGGTGGAGCGAGGCGGGAGAAGTCCACCAGAAGCCCGTTCACAGCACGACCCTAGTCGAGTGAACACCCTAAAAGCGGGGTGACAGAGGGTGCCGCGGGGCCTGCCGGACCACTCTCGGCCGCCGCCGTGGCCATTGTACGACGGCTCGATGGGGACGGTCGGCTACCCGGTGACGCGCTGCCCGAACCGCAGTGCGTTGTTGTTCGGGTCGACGAGGACGAACTCCCGGATGCCCCACGATTCGTCTGCGAGGGGGGTGATCCTGGCCACGGACTCTCCCGCCTCCCACCGTCGGTGCAGCTCCAGTCCGAAGCCCGGCGGAGGGCGCGTCGGGACGAGCCAGACCCCGCGCTCGACGAATTCGGCGTGGACGCGGTCGACATCGTCGACGGCGATGTAGGCCGAGCCGGCGTGCTCCCACGGGTCGTGGTCGGGGTTCGTCGAGTAGTGGATGTCGATGGCGTGCCGGTTGATGAAGCCGTACCCGTCGTCGTACCGGCTCGTCTCGAACCCCAGGACCTCGAAGAAGCTCAGCGTCTCGGAGAGGTTGCGGGCGGGGAGGATGGGCGAGGCCGGACCCTCGGGCGAGGTCGGGGGTGCCGGTGGCAAGGAGTCGGTCACGGTGCCACGATGCCACGTCCCGACCGCCTGACGACGATGTCCTCTGCCGAACGCGAGGGATACCCTGGCGTGAGTGACCGGGTCCGGGGAGGCTTCGCAGGCGGTGGAGGCGACGATCACCAACCCCGCGTATTGGGCGCCGCGGTCCCTGGACCTGGCGGCCGTCCTCTCGTCCGGCGTGACCTTGGTCGGTGATCCAACGGGTCAGGCGCCCGACCCCGAAAGGCTGGCGGTCGTCGTCGATCCGGCATGGTGGGCGGCCCGGCCTCGCGAGCTGGCCGACGCCCTCGGCCATCCACCCGGGACATCCGGGACCGACGCCGGCGCTGCGTCCGGAGCCGTGACGAGTGGAGGCGAGAGACTGACCATGACCGTCGAGGAGGCGGCCGTAGCGCTGGGGATCAGCCGGGCCAGCGCGTACGAGGCCGCCCGCCGGGGTGAGATACCCACCAGCCGGATCGGCCGCCGGATACTCGTTCCCCGGGTCGCCCTCGATCGACTCCTGGCCGCCGCGGAGGCCATTGCGTCGAGTGGGGAAGCGGTGTAGGCGTCGCAGGCTCGGCGTCACACCTCGGAAACGCCATACGCCACCTGGGATTTGCCGCCATACGATCGATGTGCGGTATCCATGTGCGCCGCAACGGCGCAGGCACGGTGATGATCACGACGGCGGAGGAGGGGATCAACTCCGGCGGTGACGCTGCCGTGCGATCGGGATGCGGGCGATGAGCGTGGTCGTTCACGCCGGTCGGCTGCGGCAGGAGATGGCCCGTCGGGGTTGGGCGGCGGTGGACCTGGCCCGTGAATCCCACCTGAGTCCGGCGACGGTGAGCGCGGCTCTGGGCGGTAGGGGGGTGGCAGCCAGTTCGGTCGCCCTGATTGCGCGAGCACTCGACCGTGTCCCGGCGAGCGGCACTATCGACGCGCTCATCATGGTCGAGGGGCCGCACACACTCGGCTGAATGGGCCGCGGAGAGGACGCAGATTCGTCGCGGTACGAGTGGCCGATTTCGTACAATCGATTTCGCAGTTGCACCCGAATAGCCGTTGCTGAGCAACGGATTTCCAGGGGCAATCTCTCCTGTCACACTCGAATCCGGCTCACTCGGAGGGACTGAATAGACCGACTGCCTTGTAAGCGGTTGGTCGGGAGTTCGACTCTCCCCGTCGGCTCCACTGCCTTCCGCCCGGCAAGATGAACTCGATTTCGACTTTCTTCGAGTTTCTTCGAGGGGCTTCGGAGAGGTCAACGAATCACCCACGTAGTCGCTGCTGAGCACCGAAATCGAGCCAGGCAGTAGCTACTGTGATCGCATCAATCACGTCACGCTGAGGGCCAGACAATGGCTATCGCCGTCCTCGACGGTGTCGCACCGTCTCCGCTGTCCCGTCTTGTGGATGACTACCTGAACAACTGCCAAGCACGGGGCTTGTCGCCCCGCACCCTCGACAACTCGTATGGGTACGCCCTGCGGGCTGTCTTCCTCCCGTGGTGTACGGAGCAGGGAATCCAGGACGTGAAGGAACTCGACGGGCGGGCCGTCGACCGGTTCACGACCTCGCTCCTCCAACGCCGCCGCGATGGGCACCCGATCTCCAAGCACACCGTGCACAGCTACGTCCGGCCGGTCAGGCAGATGCTCACCTGGGCAGCCCGTGTCGGCGAGGAGGTGCGCGCCAAGCCACAGCTCCCGCGGGTCACCAAACCTATCCGGGACGTGCTCAGTCGGGACGAGATCGACGCCATGGAGAAGACGGTCGCCTCCGAGCGGGACAAGCTGATCGTCCGCATTCTCGGCGACTGCGGACTTCGGCTCTGGGAGCTGACGCAGCTCGCGCCGAGCGCCATCGTCCGGTCGGGTCGCCAGGCGCATCTCCGGGTTCTCGGCAAGGGCGGCCGGGTCCGGGACGTGCCCCTGCCGCCACACCTCCTGCGGCGCCTCGAACGCCATATTGACGGGCGCAGCGTGGATCGCTCCGAGGACCGGCTGTGGCTGTCGCTGCGCCGGAGCGAGACAGGCCGGTACGACGCGCTCACGTCGAGCGGCGTGTACCAGGTCATCAAGGACGCTGTCGTTCGAGCCCGGATCACCAAGCGGGTCCACCCGCATCTGCTGCGGCACTCGTGGATGACCGAGATGTTGCGCAACGGGATGAACCCGATCCAGCTCTCGATCATCGCCGGGGCATCCCTACCGGTGATCATGGAGCACTACACGCACCTGACCAAGGACGACGCGTACGAGGCCATGCTCCGGGTCCTCAGTGGCAGCGGTGGCGCGAGAACGTAGTTCTCGGCGAGACGGATCGACCCCTGCGCTGACCGCTCGGGTACCCTCCCGCATGTGGTGGCGAAACTCGAAGATCTGTTCCACTCGCAGGAGGTGGGTCGGGGTGCCTTCCTCTCGCGCCTGTTCGCCTTCTTCAGCGAGGAGGTCTGCCGCGCCTGGTGCGCCTGCGACGCGGCGCCGTTCATGAACCTTGGCCGACCAACCATTGGAGCGGCGAGCGGAACGCGCGGTCACACTCTGGACTTCACCTTGCGCCACCGGGCAACCGGGCGGACGTATGTGGCCGAGATGAAGTGCGAGATTCAGTTCGAGAACTACCGCTACCTCCGGCTGATCCGCCCCGATCAGCTCGACCACCACTCCGGCGCGGCGTTCTGCGCCTTCCTCGACATCGCAACGGATTCCGGCGCACACCCGGTCACCGTCGGGGGGGCACCCGTCGCCGTGGACGGCGCGATCCTGGTGTGGGGATGTGTGACTCCGGAGGGCGTTGCCGCGACCAAGGACCGCTACGGCTTCGCCGACGTTCTCGACGTTGAGTCGATGCTGGCGCAGCTCGCCGAATGGAGACCGGCAGCGTGGGCGAACTACGTCGAGACCCGCCGTCGATGGGTCGATGAGTTGTTCGATGCTCTCGCATACGCGGGAGCCGGCACCGAGGCCAGTGGTCGGTAGGGCAGGTGGTGCCTGGACCGCCCCATCGGTCCGGGCACCGCTACTCGACGGGTTCCAGTTCCGCGATGGGCTGTCGCACCGGACCGAGCACTCGGCCGATGACCTCGGCGGCAGCGGTCACGCTCACGGATGACGTGCGCGTAGACGCGCAACGTCAGTGAGGCGTCGGAGTGACCGCGCCGCTCGGCGACGGTGCGCACGTCGATTCCGGCGCCGATACTGGTAACCGGCGATGTTCGAGTTATGCCGAATAGGTCTGGCGACTCGGCTATTTCTCACGTTCCGCGATCACCGCGACGGAGCAGTTCCGCGGCGTAGGTGTTCCAATCCCCACCGGTCATGCCCACCCAGCGGACCGCGGTGGTCGGCGTGAGATTGAGCACACGTGAGAGGACGGCGGCTGGCAGGTGCGCCGCCAGATGGGACAGGGCGCCCCGGCGGCCAGCCCTCGGCTCGATGCCGAGGCGCCGCAGACGGGCGCCCAACTGGTTGGCGTTGAACGGACGGCCGGGGTGGAGCCCTGGAAAGAGCCACGGGGTGGCGATGACCGGGGTCGAGAATGCGGTGTGGTGCCGGTGTTCATCGAGGAGCCGACCGATGAGCTCGTCGAGCGGTGAGGGGACCTCGATGAAGGTGGCGCCAAGAGAGAGTCGGGTCGATCCGCTCTCGGTGACGGTCACCTGGTCGCGCCGAAGAGCGGTGATGCGCGTGAGCTGCTGGCCGTAGAGGAGGACGAGGCAGCCGGCGACCCGGTCGGTGAGATCGATCGTCTCGTCGCAAAGGAGCCGGCGCACGAGCGCCCAGCGGGTGTCGTCGTCGGTCCTCGGGCCGCCCCGGTGAAGCGTGCGCGGCACGACGAAGCGAGGGGTCATCTTGCGCGTCGCCGTCCAGTCGAGGAAGTCGCTCACCTCGTGGGCGCTCGGCGGACCGTCGTTGAGCCAGTCGTCCACGTCGGACTGGACGCAGTCGGAAAGGTCGCGCTGTCGCCGCCCGAGGAACTCCGAGAAGGAGATGGCCGAGTTGAGGCGGGTCTTGGCATGCGCGGTGGCGGTGCGTGGACGTGGGTCCTGCTCCGCTCGCTGGCGTGCCCGACGCAGCACACGCCAGGTCGCGTACGCGCGCAGCTGCCGGCGACGCTCTGCGTCAGCAATCTCCTCCAGGCGCCGGGTGGTCCACTCCTCGAGGGCGACGAGCGCGTCATTGCGAGGCGGGAGAAGTCCGCCAGCGACGAGCAGGTGGCGCAGGTGGTCGGCCGAGCGGCGCCGGGGATGGGCATCGAGCGCCTCGTGGCTGAGAGCAAGGGTGCCCGAGACGAGCGCGCCCAAGATGGCGGCCGGCCCAGACGAGCGCAGCCAGTTGCAGACGCTGTAGGGCTGGGGAGCCGCGACGATGGCGCGATAGAGCGGCTCGAAGGGCCCGTCGGGAGGACCGACGAGGGCCCGCGCCCGGATCTCCAAGGTGCAGCGCACACAGCGACCCTGGGCGAAGGGGCGGTCCTCTGCCCCGCAGTCGACACAGGTGGCGAGGCCCGGGACACCCGCGCAGCTGGCGCAGCGTGGCGGCGGGGCGGGCTGCCCCGCATGGCCTTTCCGAACCGCACGGCGCTGGGGGCTCGTCGAGCTAAGCGCGAGGGACCTCCACAAAACCCCTGGCCGCGCCCCCGGGTCCGAAGAAGATCCAGAGCGTCCCGCCGAGGTGGGGACCGAGGTCGTTCTGCGGGCTGTGGAAAAGACCTACGGGCGTACCGATGTCCCCGTCGTAAAGGGCCTCACCCACAACTTTTCTCCGAGGAAGCTCCATGTGATAGCCGGTGCCTCAGGGAGCGGAAAGACGACCGTGTTGAACCTGATCGCCGCCTTGGAGCACCCAGATGCCGGAGAGATCTTGGTGTCGGGACAGCCCGTCGACAAGTTGAATGCCACAGACGCGGCCGCGCTCCGCCGAGAGTGCATCGGCTATGTGAGCCAGCACTCAAGCCTCGTAGAGCACCTGAGCGTCAAAGAGAACATCGAGCTCGGCCTCGGTCTTCGGGGGATCGACACCACCGAGGCCGCGAGGCGTGCTACCGCCTGGTTGGAGTGGATCGGGTTAAAGAGCTACGCCACTCGCCGGGCCGGGGAGCTCTCGGGCGGCGAGCAGCGCCGTGTCGCATTGGCACGAGCCCTTGCTCCCCGCCCGGCGCTTCTTTTGGCCGACGAGCCGACAGCCCACTTGGACCAGCTCTCTGGACGCCTCGTCATAAGACTGTTGCGGGCCGCCGTCAAAGAGAACGGCACCACGATCATCGCTGCGACTCACGACCCCGACGTGATCGCCGCCGCTGACATGGTCCTGCGCATCGACAGCCCAGCCACCAATCCCAGCGCCACCGAGCAGCCGGACGACAAGCTGCTGCTCTGAAGCCATCTCATCTGTGGTCGTCAACCGAAGGCCCGGGGCGTCGAGCGACCGGCCATTCATGGGGGCTCACGAGAACGGTCGGGCCAGCTGAAGCCGCCGGGCCAGCTGTCGGCATTCGTCGGCCTGCCACCTGGCGTCGCCGATCCGGCCCGGCTCCGGCTGGTGGCGCCCTATGAGAGCGACCCGGACCGCTGGGGGAACTCTCACACGGCACAACTTGTACGACCCGGGCGGGCGGACCTACAGCAACACCGGCCCGCTCGACGGGAGTGACCTCGACCCGAGGATGGTAAGAGTGCGGACCTATGGCGACGTGCTCTACGACTTCCGGGCTCACCCCGAGGTCAAGGCGGCCGGAGGTGACGAGAGGCCGTGCGACAGGCTCACCGCCGGATGGCTGTCACGACGCAGCGTGCGGAAGCGACGCGGGTCGAAGGACCAACTCTCGCGCTTGACCGCGCCACTTCACTGCTGCGTGCGCTCACACCGTGGGGGGTAGTCGGTCCTCGTGCAGGCGCGGTCCGACAAGCAGCAGTGCCAGGCCGGCTAGCGACAGCGCGCCGATCACCGCGAACTCGGCGACGGTGAGCGGCCGGTGCCCATTGACACTCGGCGCCAGAAGGAGCAGGGCGACGACGGCCAGCAGCTGGGTGGGGACCTGGATCGCGAGAAACCGCAGCAACGGCGCCACGAACACCGCCGGCTGCACCCAGCTGCGCCAGGGCAGTGCGAGCGCCAGCATGGAAAGGACGTACAGCAGGTGAAGCCCTGCCAGCAGAACCAAGAATCGCCAGCTCAGACCCGGGCGGTGAGCCAGCTGACCGGCAGCCAGGTACAGGGTTAGCACCCACCCGAGCAGATACTGCGGTGACCACGCCGCCGCGACGCTGAGCACGATCCCGACCGCCAGCCAGCCGGTGAGCCGGTAGTCGACCAGGGCCAGCAGCGCCCCGGCGATCACGAACACCACACGAACCGCGAAGCCGGGAATCCGTGCGTGGGCGGTTGGCAGGTCGGATGGCGGCGCCATGCCAGGCAGGTTCATCGCCGTCCTCCCGCCGATCCGGCAGCGCGGCTCGGCCGGCTCAGCAGCTGCAGCCGCGCCTGACGCGGCAGGGATGTGCCGTCCTCTTGCCAGCGTAGGAGCTCGACGCCACGCGTCTGCAGGATGCGGATCCGGTCGTCGCGCTCCATCATCACAAGACGGTGGGCGGCGCGCTCGAAGCGAGTCGACCGTGCAAACCGTGCCGGCGGCAGTACGTCGACCGCTACCACCCGGTGCCCGCTGGCACGCCAGCGGAGAGCCATCCGGACCGCCTGGTCATCGAGCAGACTGGACAACAGGTACACCAGCGCACCCGGTGGCACGATCGGAGGCCGCTGGTGCTGGAACGGCACGGACGACGGCTGGGTGATCTCGATCGCCTGCAGCAACCGCCACAGGTGACGGCCGCCGCCGGCATGGGCGATCATCCGACTACGGCTGGAGAGGTCCTGAAAGCCGACCCGGTCGCCAGCCTGGATGTAGCCGGCAGCGATAGAGCCGGCTGCTTCGCGGGCCACGTCGAGCGAGCTGATCCCCTTGGTGGCGGCGTCGTTGCGGCTCCACTCCGCCACCTGCTCGCCGATGTCGTCGCGGCTGTCGAGCACGATCAGCACGGTCGCGTCGGCCAGCGCAGCCGTACGGCGGACGTAGAGGTCAGCGGCGTTCTGGCCACGGCGCGCGGTCGCTTTCCAGTCGATCCGGCGCAGCCGGTCGCCGGCGGTGAACGAGTGGACATCCCGGAAATCACCCCCGTCGCCGGCCCGGGCAGACTCGTGCGAGCCGGTGAGACCCTGCAGCCGACGGGGCAGCGGGAGGGACCTGACCGTCGCACGCCGGGGCGCGACGACGCGGTCCGCGACCAGCGGCTCCTGCGGCAGGCTCAGCGCCGCCGCGTCCGCACCGAGGAAGCGGAACTCGGCCCGGACCAGCTCCTGGGGGCCGGAGTGCAGCAGCAGCACCCGTCCAGCAAGGTCGCTGGCCCGCGGCCCGGTGACCACGAGCTCCCGTGCTTCCCCGGCCAGCAGGCTGTATCGCAGTACGATCGCCTCAACTCCGGCCGGTGGTCTGACGCTCAAGGTGTAGTCGATCTCGCTGCCGCCCGAGTCTTCCAGGGCCAGCGTCGCAGTGGCGGCCTCAGTCCGGGATGGCCTCCGCTCCCAGCTGAGCGCGACCGCCACCGCCAGAGGCAGCGCGAGCAGCGCGAGATCTATCCGGGACGACAGGAGCCCGGCGGCGCCGAGTACCACGGCGACGATCCCGCCAGCGGTGAGCCCAGCCGAGCGCGTCCAGCTCGGCACCGCCGTCGCGGTGACCACAGCCGAAGGTCGCGCAGCTTGCGGAGCGGACCCGGTCACTGCGTCGCAGTCGCCGAACGCTGCCCGACGGCGGGCGGCCCGGCGACGTCAGCGACGATACCGGACACGATGTCGGCGGCCCGCGTGCCGTCCGCCCAGGCCTTAGTAGTCAGCGACAGGCGGTGGGCTAGCACCGGCACGGCCACGCTCTTGACGTCTTCGGGGGTGACGAAGTCGCGACGGTCGATCACGGCCCGGGCCCGGGCGAGCAGCATCAACCCCTGCGATCCGCGTAGCGAGGCGCCTACCTCGATCGCGCTATGCCGGCGTGTCGCGGCCGCCAGGTCGACGCAGTAGCTGGCGATGTCTGGCTCCACATAGACGCGTTCGATGCCGGCCTGCATCGCGCTCAGCGTGGCGGCGTCGACGACCGGTTCGACAGAGGCCACCTCATGGCGGCGCTCGACGCGGTTGAGCAGGACCCGCGCTTCGCCGGCCCGCTCGGGGTAGCCGACGGCCAGGCGCACCATGAACCGGTCGAGCTGGGCTTCCGGCAGCGCGTAGGTGCCCTCGTACTCGATCGGATTGGAGGTGGCGACGACATGGAACGGCGACGGCAGCCGAAAGCTCTGACCCTCGACGGTGACCTGCCCCTCGGCCATCGCCTCCAGCAACGCCGACTGGGTCTTGGGTGAGGTGCGGTTGATCTCGTCGGCCAGGAACAGCCCGGTGAACACCGGGCCGGGCCGAAAAACGAACTCGGTGGTGGCCGGCGAGTAGACGAACGAGCCGGTGATATCGGCCGGCAGCAGATCAGGCGTGCACTGCAGCCGGCGAAAGTCAAGACCCAGCGCCGACGCGAGGCTGCGCGCGGCCAGTGTCTTGCCTAGACCCGGAACGTCCTCGAAGAGCACGTGACCGCCTGCCAGGATGGTTGCCAGCGCCAGCTCGACGGCTTCACTCATCCCGACCACCACGGTGGCGACCCGGTCGATGATCGCGGCGGCGAGTCGCGCGATCTTCTCGACCGGCAGGTGACTGGGCACAGCCAGCGCTGAGTCCGGCAGCGGGTCTGGGGCCGAGCCCGGGGCCGGCACGGCGTCAAAGTTCACGGCGTCTCTTCGGGCGGTCTGGGGAGAAGATCGGCGTCCGGCGCCGTGATCTCGGCAGCGGCGCCGCAGTCCGCGTCGGGTCGAGCGCTTCCAGCGCGTCGAGGCAGCCCAGCAGCGAGCGCAGCCGCGGCGGTCGGCGGTCGCCCCGGCCGAGAACGGTGTAGGCGCTACGACCGATGAGCTGCTTGATCCGGCGACTGTCGGCCGGGTCGTGCAGGTCGAGCTGGTGAAGCGCAAGCCGGCGCCGAGCGAGCTGCTGGACCCGCCACATCGCGCTGTTTCCCACTCGGCCGTGGCTCCCGCGCAGCGACCACGACAGCTCGGCCACGTCACTGCGGGAGCCGTTGCGATTGGTCCGTCTGCCACCTCGCCAGCTGACATCGGCGACGTCGATGGTGGCGCCGACCAGGCCGATCACGCCCACCGTGGTGATGACGCTGCCGAGCAGAATCGAGTGCCAGACATCGGCGCCGAAGTACCAGCAGATCGCGGCCACCAACAGTGCGACGATCAGGACGCAGATCGTCACTCGCCGCGCGGGCGGCTGAAGGAACCGGGTGAGGTATCGCACGACCACCTCAACGCGCCTCTGCGCCGGCCGGGGAATTCGGCGAGGGCCACGTCCGAGCCAGTCCCTGTAGCGCCACCCGCACAGCCGCCACGTCGTCGCTGGTCACCGGATGATCGCCAAACCTGGTTCGCAGGTAGAGACGTAGCAGCGAGCGTAGGGCCGAGTCGTCGGCGACGACACTGCCCAGAATCCGGGACGTGAACTCGGTCGGGGTCTCCGATGGCCGGCGCACGATGCCGGACTCCTCAGCAGTCTCCTGCAGCCCCAGCCAGGCCCGCACGATCGCGTCAGCGGGCTCACGCTGCTCGTCGAGCGCCTGCAGGGCCAGCTCAAGACCGGTGAGCAGCACCGCCGTATCCGGCTCGGGCTCAGGCTCGACCGTGATCTCTCGCGTCGCCTCGACCGCAGCCGAATGCCGGTCGGTCGCCGCCCGGGCCGGCCGGCCCGACCACCAGCGCCACAGCAGCATGGCGACGCCGATGACGGCGATCCCGACGACGATCCAGAGCAACACGTGGCCCAGCGGGAACCCGCCCGTACCGGACGGCGCCGGAACCTTGAGCCGGTGCGCCGGGGGTGAGAACGGAAGCGTCTGAGTCACCGGCGCGTGCCGCGCGACCTTCCAGTGCGGCAGCCAGCGGGCGTCGGCGAAGTGGGTTGTGCCGCTTATCCCAGCGGCCGCGACCACGACCACGGCCACCAGTACCGTCCACAGCAGAGTGCGGCGCGATCCCGTCCTGGCCTCGATGTGTAGGGCGTCCGGCAGGTCAACACGCATGCCCTCTCACGATACCGGGGCGCCTGTTCTCCGTCCTCTATACAAGCAACGAAGGCCGCACCTACCCCTTCGGGATTGCCGGGGTCGTCGACGATCTGTTGGATCATAAGGGTGTTGATGTACACGAAGCTCAGATCTCCGGAAGTAGGGCGCCACGAACTGCTGGCATCACCCGCACTGCCTCTTGCGCCGCCTTGGCCCGCGACAACGTGAGCGGCGTTGCCGGACATAGTAGCGCCCCTCGATCTAGTCTCCGACCAGGGGTAGACTTGGGCACGACCTCGACAAGTGGCTTCGGGTTCATTAGTCCAGCAACCTCACGAGCTCCTACCTGCCCTCGCTCCTCGAGCCCCGCCGGCGAGCCGAGCAGGCG
>JBOGGH010000011.1:0-18468 GCA_050743905.1 Acidimicrobiales bacterium | reverse complement strand
GGTGGCCAGACGCTCGGCCTGGCGGTGGGCCAGGTGGCGCGCCGTGCCGGCCACGCGGGCCCGGGCGTCGTGCGCCCGGCGCTCGGCGGCGGCCACCGCCTCCCCCGCCCGGCGGGCCACCACGGCGGCGGGGACGGCGACCGAGGACTCCCACCACAGGTCCACCCGCCCGGCCAGCTCCCGGCCGCACTCGGTGGGGGTGATGCAGGACCGGTTGGCCACGAGGTCGGCCACGGACTCGTCGCCGGTGTGGCCGATGCCGGTCCACACGGGCACGGTGGACGTGGCGACGGCCCGGGCCACCGGCTCGGCGTCGAAGGTGGCGAGGTCGGCCTTGGAACCGCCGCCGCGCACCACCACCAGGAGGTCGTAGCGCTCGGGCCCGCCGGCGGAGAGCGTGGCCAGCGCCCCGGCGACCTGGACCGGGGCGTCCGCCCCCTGGACCTGGGTGGGGGCCACGGTCACCGAGAACCCGTAGCCGGAGCCGATGAGCTGCCCGAGGAAGTCGCGGTAGCCCTCCGTGCCCGGGCTGGCCACCAGGCCCACGCGCAGCGGCACCGCCGGGACCCGGAGCGACCGGTTGCGCTCCAACAGGCCCTCGGCGGCGAGGGACCGCAGCAGGGCGGCCCGCTCGGCGGCCAGCCGGCCCAGCAGCGCGGTGACGTCCAGCTCGGCCAGGATGAAGCCCACCTCGGCGCGGGGGCGGTAGAAGTCGAGCGTGCCGCGGAGCACCACCACCATGCCCTGCCGGAGCTCGATGCCCTCCCGGGCGAGGGTCCCCCGCAGCGGGCCCCAGGTGGAGCGCCAGCACTTGACCCGCAGGACCGGCGCCTGCCGCTCCCCCGCCGTCTCGGGGTCCACGAGGTCGAGGTAGCAGTGGCCGGTGCGGCCGTGCTGGTCGGCCACGCTCTGGATCTCGCCCCGGACCCAGAGCTGCCGGGAGCGGGGGAAGACGGTGGCCAGCGCGCCCTCCACCTCGCCGTAGAGGTCGGCGATGGTGAGCACGCCGGCGGCCTCGACCGGGCTGGCGGCCAGCATGTCGTCCACACCCGGAGCCACGGCGCACACGATAGCCAGGGGGCGCACCGGCCCGGACCGGCCGCCGGGCACACCCGCAGGCCGCCGCCGGACCTGGGCCCCGGCACGCGGGCGGCCCTTCCTGAAGGCGTCCCGGCCGGTAGAGGTCGCGTTCCGCGTCCCGGCGAAATCGCGTCGCGCCTAGTGGGGGGGGTGTGCCGGCCGACCCGTCCGCGCCGAGTCCTCCCTGGTCAGCGCCTTTCGCCGGGACGCGGAACGAACCGACTGCCCCGAGGTCGAGACCTCACGAGGCCGCCGCCGGCACGCGGGCGGCGCGCTCCCTGCCACACTGGTGGCGACGGTGAGCCGGCCGGGTGGCCGCGGCTCGGGCCGTGTCGGCGTGCCGGCAGGGCACGGGTCGAGGAAGGTCGGGACTCCGCAGGGCAGGGTGCTGGCTAACGGCCAGTCGGGGCGACCCGCAGGAAAGTGCCACAGAGAGCAGACCGCCGATGGCGGACCCCGGTCCGCACAGGCAAGGGTGAAACGGTGCGGTAAGAGCGCACCAGCGGCCCGGGTGACCGGTCCGGCTCGGTAAACCCCACCCGGAGCAAGGTCAAGCGAGGGACACGGGCGGCCCGTCCGCCCCTCGCGAGAGGGGCAGTCCCCAGGTGGACCGCATAGATGGATGGCCACCCAGGCCTCTTCGGAGGCTGGACAGAATCCCGCCTACAGGCCGGCTCACCGTCAACCTGGTACTATGTGGATATATCCCAACTATATCCCAACATTGTAGGGGAGGAATCGTGAACGGTTCGATGCGGGAGCTGGCCACCTCGAAGCGCACCGGCGAGCGCCGGTGGGAGCTGCGCATCTACGTCGGCCGAGATCCGGACAAGACGGTCCGGGATCCCAACACCGGCCGGATCGTGAAGCAGGGTCCTCCGGTTCACCTCTCCAAGATCTTCCGGGGCGGCAAGCGGGAGGCCGCCCGGGAGCTGGCCAAGATGGCCACTGAGGCGCACCAGGGTCGCCTGGTCGGTCCCACCGCCACCGTGGGCAAGTTGCTCACCGAGTGGATGAAGAACCTCAAGCGCCAAGGGAAGGCCCAGTCGACCATCGAGACCTACGAGGCCCACGTCACCAACCACATCCGGCCCGGGCTCGGGGCGTTGCGCCTGGACAAGCTCGGCACCCATGACGTCGACCGGTACCTCGGCGCCTTGGCCGACAAGGGCCTCAAGCCGGGGACCATCCGTACCGATCACGCCGTGCTTTCGGCGGCGCTCGCCCAGGGAGTCGCCTGGGGGTGGCTGCCGGCCAACCCGGCGAAGGGGGCGAAGCTCGACACGACCCGCACGGAGGCGCCGAGCATCACGGTGGATGACCTTCGGCGGCTGTACACCGCCGCTCTGGTGGACGACCCGGACATGGCGGTCACGATCGCCCTGGGGGCCCTGACCGGCTGCCGGCGCGGGGAACTGGCCGGCCTCCGGTGGGACGACCTCGAGCGGGAGAAGGGGACGCTCCGGGTCGAGCGAGCGTGGGTACCGGGGAAGGGTGGGCAGCACCTCAACGCCTTCACCAAGACGAAGGGCGCCCGAACGGTCTGGATCGGCGCCGAGGGCGTGGCGCTGCTCGACGGCTACCGCTCAGTGCTCCGGGAGCGGGTGGACGGTGAGGAGCCGGCCGGCTGGCTGCTCTCCCCGGACGGCGGGGCAACGCCGATGCGGGCGAAGAGCATGACGGAGTACGTGACCCGGCTGGCCAAGCGGCTCGGCATCCGCGCCCACTTCCACACCATGAGGCACTTCGCAGCCAGCGAGCTCGTCGGTGCCGGCGTCGACCTGGCGGTGGCGGCTCGCCAGCTCGGGCACTCCCCGCAGGTGATGGCGGCCACCTACCTCCATGCCGACGACGGCCGGGGAGCTGCCGCCGGTGAACTGATCGCCGGGGTGGTCGGGAAGGCCATCGGGGAGGCCGAAGCCATCTCGATGACCGGGTGATCCCAGCGACCACGCGTTGCCGGGCATCGTGTTGGATCTGTGACTCAACCGTCATATAGTTGCCGCCGATGTGCCGCAACCTCATGGACCTCGACTCAGTCGCCCAAGAGTGCGGGTGGTATGGGTGGACCGAGGGCCAGCGCGACGGCGACATGCTCATCTACAAGTGCGGCTGCGACGACGGCCACACGATTTACATCGCTGCCAACGCAGACGATCCGGAGTACTACGAGCGGCGGTGCGAGTTCATCCGGCAGTGCAAGACGTGAGCCGCGCCGAGCCGCTCACCTGGAAAAAGCTTGAATTTCCGACCACAGTGGTCCAGAATCAGGGAGAGGGGGCATCCCCCGATTGGGTTTCGGGCCACGGAGCAGGTAGCTTGCAGCTCTGGAATCTGGGAGGAGAGCGGTGATGAGGTTCCGGGTAGCCCTGGACGGACGCATCGTCTCAACGTCGGGGACACTAGGCGACGACGCGAGGGTCGCCCTCGGCAAGGCGATGGACGAGCTCAACAAGATCGGTGCGGCAGCGGGTAATGCTGCTATCGAACTGACGATGGCAACCGGCGAGATCATGCTGACGTGCGCTGTCGAGGCCGACGATCCCGTGTCGGCCGTGCAGCCGGCGAGCGACAACATCTACCTTGCCCTACACACTGCCGACATCGCTACGCCTCACTGGCCGGGCCCCGATGACTCGCACTGGCGTGTGGAGTTCATCAGCTCGCGCGCCGAAGCCCTCGTAGACGCGTAGACACGGCTTCGCCGACGAAGCGGCACGGCACACCGGCGAACTCATCGGCGAGGCGCCCGGGAAGGTGCTCGAGTAGGTCGGCGCCTAAGCCGATCGCCGCGCCGCCGAGGTCGCGCCGCTGGCGAGCACGCCGAGGCCGGGCCCGGGAGGCGTCCGCTTCTCGGCCATGGCGGCGAGCGCCGAGGGACGGTAGGAGCCCAGTCGCTCACCGCAGCCCCGGCATCGGAGGGCCACCGGCTCATCGTCGGTCGCGAACCGCATCTGCGTACGACCGCTGACGATCACCGGCACGCGCCCCGGCTCCTCACCGAGGAACCGCTTGCCCACGCTCTTCTGGTTGACGCGGCGCCCGACGGAAACCCCGACGGGAGTGCCCTCGCCACTCAGCCACACCTGGGCCAGTAGCCGCCGGTACCGGTCCTCCCCACGCTCGCTGCACGCCTGGCAGGTGATGTCAACGACTTGCAGAACGACTTGCAGCACGACACAAGTGTAACTACAATGCTGTGAGACCATCGGGACTGCTTCCCTCGACCGCCCCTCCACCTTCCAGGTGCGAGCCCGGGCACGAGGGAGAGCTATGCCCACGGTCGTTCCTCGACCCCGACCCCATCCCGTCAAGGCCGTTCTGGCGAGTCGCCGGCTGACTATCGCCGCCCTGGCGCCGCAGACCGGCTGCAACCCCCACACCCTCGGCCGCATCATCAACGGCTACGTGCGCCCGTGGCCGGTCGTACGACGCCGGGTCGCGGAGGCGCTGGATCTCCCCGAGGCGTCGCTCTGGCGGGAGGACGCCTGATGTCGGCGACGCCCCTCCCCAGGCTGCTGCTCGTCTCGGAAGCTGCGCAGCACGCCCGGTGCTCCGAGTGGATGATCCGCCGCGAGATCAAGGCAGGGAACCTCCGGGCTCGGCGCATCGGCCGGCTCGTCCGGATCCTCGACGACGACCTCGCCGCCTGGATGCAGGGGGTGGCGTCATGAGCATCAAGGTCCTCTCCGAGGTGTGGGAGAACTCGAAGGCGTCGGGGGTGCCGCTGCTCGTGCTGCTGAGCCTGGCTGACTACGCCGACGACGACGGTGAGTGCTGGCCGTCGATCGGCGCCATCCGAAGGAAATGCCGCCTGAAGGACGACCGGCACGTCAAGCGCGTCATCCACGAGACGCTGGAGCGGGAACTGGGCGAAGTGGTCGTCATCCCGTTGGGGGGCAAGGCGAGCCAGCGGGGTGGCGTCCGCAGCAACCGGTACCGGATCGCGGTGCACCTCCCGGACGACCCCCTGACCATGGTTGGTGAACCACCGTCCGAGGACGACCGTGGTTCACCAACCACCCTGACCATGGTTGGTGAACCACCCCTGACCGTGGTTCACCAACCACCAGAACCGTCAGTAGAACCATCAGGGAACCGTCACCTTCCTGCGCCGGCTTCGCCGACGCCGAGCGGTCGTCGTCGAGACGCACTGTTCGACGCCGTGGCCGAGGTGTGCGGGATCGACCCGTCCGAGCTGACCTCGAGTGCTCGCGGCGCCACGAACCGGGCGTTGGCCGACCTGCGGTCGGTCGGTGCGACCCCCGAGGATGTCCGCGACCGTGCGGCCACCTACCGGCGGACCTACCCCCGCACCACCCTCACCCCGAGCGCGCTCGCCAAGCACTGGCCGGCACTGGGGGGGTCCCAGCCGGTGGACGTGGTGGACGAGGTGATCGAGATGGCCAGGAGGGCAGGACGATGACCGCTGACGAGGCACAGGTGGTGGTGCGACGGCTGATCGGCTGGTGGCCGACGCCCGACCTGACCCAGGAGGCGGCGGCCGGGTGGGTCGAGGAGCTGACGAGCCCCGCCCTCGCCATCACCGCCGGCGAGGCGCTGGGGTACCTGCGGCGCACGTCGCACGCCGGCCACGTCCACCGCCCCCGGCCCGGCGAGTTGGTAGCTGCCGTCCGTGCGGACCGCCGTGCTGCTGCCCGGATCGTGGACACGAGCCGGATGCTCGCCGCCGGCCGCGGCGGTGCTGTCTCCCCCGAGCGCGCCAGCCAGTGGTGCCGGGCCCTTCGCCGGGTCGCCGCCCACGAGTGCGACCTCGAGGAGGCGTCGCGTGCCGAGGGGCTGGCGCCGTGAGCGGGGGTAGGGCACTCCCGCCCGAAACCGACCACCCCACCGCCGGCCCACGGCACGATGCGTGTGCGCCCGCGACCGGCAAGGCAGTAGAATCTCTACAGCCCAACGACGCCACGACCAGCGGCGATGACAGTTCATCCCAACTACTGTCCCAACAAGACGGCCGCCGACCGCCTCGGGGTTACTCGTGGCAACCGTTCCAGGAGGGCAACTCCACCGCTCTCGTCCACGGCGCCACAAGCCCCCGAGCCATCGAAGCCCGGGCCCAGCTCGTCCATGAGCGCCTGCTGGAGGTGGCACCGTGGGTGGCCGAGGAGCGCTACGCCCCATCGGTCGCCCGGTACATCGCCGCCACGGCTCGGGAGCAGCTTGCCCACGAGCACCTGATGGCGGCGAGCAAGCTCTCGCCTCGTCTCCTGGAGGCTGCGACGGCCGCCGCCCGCCTGGCCTGGCAGATGGGTGACGCACTGGGCCTGACGCCGGCCGGCCACGCCAAGCTCAAGGCGCTGGTGGCCGCTGGCGAGCACGCCGAGGCGTCGCTGGCCGACCTCGTGGCCCAGGGACGGGCCATCCGACAGCGAGCCGAGGCACGCCAGCAGGTGGCTGTAGCCGCCGCTGAGCCGCCGGACAGCACCGAGGCGCCCGACGGGCCGGAAGGCGACCAGGAGGGCGCAGGCAATGCCTGACGGCCACGAGATCGTCATCCCGGCGCCGGCCCGGATGCTCACGACCAATGCCGAGCGGCGCCTGCACTGGTCGCAGCGGGCTGAGATCGTGCGCCTGTGGCGAGTGGCGGCGTGGGCCGGCGCTGTCGCCGCCAGGCCCGGCCTGGCGGCGCTGAGCGCCGCTGAGATCGACGCCTACCCGGTCCAACGAGGCGGCGTGCTGGCCGATCCCGGTGCGCACGCCCCGATCGTCAAGGCGGCCGTGGACGGCCTGGTCGATGCCAAGGTTCTACCCGACGACTCGCCGACGTTCCTGCGGGCGCTCCGCATCCACCCTCCGGTTCGTGGCGCTGCCGCCCTGGTGCTCGTGGTGACCGAGGCGCCCTCATGACGGCACCAGCGCAGTCCCTCGACCTGCTGGCGGCCCTGACCGACCACGTGGGCGAGTGGGGGCCGATGGCGACCGATCTCCAGTGGGCCGACGCCAAGGCGCTGCTCGACCCTGACGGTCCTCGCCGGCACTGGCAGGGGCGGGCCAAGGGCTACTCGAAGACGAGGGACGCTGCCGCCACGTCGATCGTCGCCCTGCTCACCCAGTTCCCGGTGGGTTCCGACGAGAAGGGCTACGTCGCCGCCAGCGACAGCGACCAGGCGACCCTGCTGCGCCAGTCGGTGCAGGCGTTCGTGGACGGCACGCCGGCACTCCGGGGCGAGATCCAGGTCGACGGCCGCAAGATCATCGCTCCACGGCGCGGCACCGAGCTCCACATCCTGGCGGCGGACACGGCCGGTTCGCACGGACTGCGGCCCTGCTGGCTCATCGTGGACGAGCTGGCGAACTGGAACGACACGGTCCGGAGCAGGGAGTTCTTCGACTCGCTGTGGGCCGGGCTCACCAAGACGGCCGGCCGGGGGCTCGTCATCACCACGGCGGGCTCGCCGGCGCACTTCGCCCGAGACGTGCTCGATGCGGCCAGGGGCGACCGGATGTGGCGGGTCTCGGACGTGCACGGTCCGCCCCCGTGGGTCGACCCGGCGGACGTGGAGTCGGAGAAGCGGCGGCTCCTGCCGTCCGTCTACGGCCGGCTATGGGAGAACGAGTGGACCGAGGCCGACGACGCGATCGCAGACGCCGACGACGTCGACGCCGCATGCACGCTCCGTGGCCCGCTGCCGCCGGAGGAGGGTCGTCGGTACGTCTGCACGCTCGACCTGGGGACCCGGAATGACCGCACCGTGGCCGTGATCGCCCACAGCGTGCCCATGGCCGGCGAGGAGGGCCGGCGGGTGGTCGTGGACCGCATGGAGGTGTGGACGCCGCGCCGAGGTGCACCGGTGGAACTCGACGAGGTGCGCAAGTGGCTCGCCTACTTCTGCCCTGCCTACCGGGCCCCGCTCCACTACGACCCGTCCCAGGCGTATCTCCTGGTGGAGCAGCTCCGGCAGGCGGGCGTGGCGTGCCACGAGTTCGTGTTCTCGGCTTCGAGCGTGGGGTCGCTGGCGACGGCCCTGATGCAGGCCCTGCGCACCCGCCGCATCACGCTCCCGGGCGACGAGGAGCTGCGCAAGGAACTGCTGAGCGTCCGGCTACGGGAGTCCTCGCCCAATGTGCTGCGGATCGACCACAAGAGCGGCCGCCACGACGATCGGGTCATCGCCACGGCCATGGCGTGCCACGTGCTCATGTCGCGCCCTTCGCCACCCGCGGTGCTCTTCGCCGACCAGACCCCCACCGCTCTCGACGGCCAGCCGCTCCCACATCTCGTGGGTCCCTACGCGATGGCCCCCGACGACGCGTTCTTTCTCCGCGACCTTGTCGAGCGGTCGTGACCGAGGACTTCCGCCTCGACGGGGTACGGACGCCGGGCCGCGTCTGCCGCATCGTGGCACCGACGCTCCTGGCGGACGTCCGTAGGGCGCACCGGGCCGGCCATGTGGTCGATCCGCAAGTTGTCGCGTGGGTCCGGGCCGTCGTCACCGCAGGTGAGGAGTGGGCGGTTTGCGCGCGCGCAAGCGATGGTGGCGCACCCGACCGGGACCCGTCACCATCGGAGCGTGATCTACTCACCGCCGCAGATGCCGCCAGCGCAGCCGGCTGCACTGCATCGGCCATCCGCGCCGCCGTCGCAGCCGGTCGCATCGAGCCGTGCCGCCGCCGGCCGTACCTGTTCGAGCGAGCCGAGATCGATCGGTTCGCCAGAGCGAGAGGAGTGACGCCATGACCGCCAGCAGGCGAAGGAGCGGCAGCGTGCGGCTGGGGGCGATAAGTCCAGGTCCGCGGCGGTTCGGCACCACGTTGCCGAACCGGTCACGGCGACATCAGGGAAGGCCCACACGAGGGCCGCCGAGGCGGTGGGCGTCAGCATCGACCCCGTATTCACCTCCGACCCACGAGGAGCTGCTATGCCACCCACCGTCCGCCACCTGAGCGAGGCCGACCAGGACGCCATCGCGGCCAAGATCGTCGAGGGACTCAAGGCCGAGACCCGGCCGCTGCACGAGATGACGACCGACGAGGTCGACCGCTACGCCAGAGAGGCGTGGTTGCGAGCGTTCCCCGCGCTGTACAGGGGCGCCAAGTGAGCGCCGCGGCCGACTACGAGGCGGCGCAGCTCGCCACCGCGCAGGCGCTCCAAGCCCTCGCCGAGCTCGAAGCCCGGGTTGATGCGGGTGACGCCGATGTCACCGGTGCCCAGCTCGCCGACGCCCAGGCCGAGGTCACCATCGCCGCCCGCCGGGAGGCCGCTGCGGGCGCCCGAGCAATCGAAGAGGCCGAGGCCGCCCGTGCCGCCCAGGAGCGGGCCGCAGCCGAGAAGTCCGACGCCGACTTCCGGACCACGGCCCCCGCGCTGACGGAGGCCATCGCCACCGCGCTCGAGTCGCTCACCGCCGCCGTCACGGCTGCCGAGACCCACGCCGCCACGTGGAGCCGGAACACCAGCGCGCACCGGAACCTCGGGGGTACGCCACCACGCCGGGAGGTCCCCACCACGCCGGACGTCCTGGACGGTCTCGCCCTCCTGGCCAAGGCGGCCGTCGGCCAGAAGCACGGGGTGCCCTACCCACGCGCGGCACTCCAGCCGATCCTGCCGTACCTTCCCGCCTCGTGCGAGGTGCCGGCGTGACAGATCTGGCTGCGGCGGCGGGCGTCCTCTTGGTCGGGGTGCGTCGGGCGCCGCGAGGGACCGCGGGGCACCGGTGACTCCGGCGGTTCCCCGGGCGGGCAGCGGAGAGGTTGGTTGGCCTCGTTTCCGCTGGCCGCCCGAGCCACGCGAGAGCAGGTAGCCCATGGCTGCGGAATCCAATGTCGGCATGCGGCTGTTCATCATCGGCAAGGACGCGACCCTCGCCGGTGTCCGCGAGGTCCAGGGCGCTGTCGCCAAGCTGAACGCCGAGATCGCCTCGGGCGCCAAGGCGTCGGCCACGGCGGCCGCCGGCTACAAGGAGCAGATGGCCGGCCTGGAAGAACTCCAGGCCAAGATGGCCCTCTACCAGGACCAGCTCGCCACCGTCTCGGCCGAGACCGACGCCGTGGCCAAGGTCGGCAAGGTGGCGTTCTTCGGCATCGCCGCGGCGGCCGGGGTCATCGGCTACGAGTCGGTGAAGTGGGCCAAGTCGTTCCAGACCCAGCTCACCCTGCTCCGGACCCAGGCCGGGCTCACGGTGACCGCCATGCGGGCCGTGAAGCAGGCGGCGATGGCGAACTCGGCCAACCTCGGCATCGGTCCCACCACATACGTCAAGGCTGCCTACCACCCCGCCTCGGCCGGGTTCCGGACCGGCACAGCGATCCGCATCACGAACGCGTCCGCCATGCTGGCCGGGATCGGCGGGGCGCCGATCGAGACAACCGTCAACGCGGTGACCGGGATCATGCGGGCCTACAACCTGCGTGGTCCCCAGGCGAAGTCCACCGCCGCGCTGGTCAACGCCACCATCGGTGCCGGCAACATGAGGATGAGCACATTCCTGGGCGCCGCTGCCTCGGGCGTGTACTCGACCGGCAAGACCTTCGGCGTCTCGGCCTCCTCCGTCGGTGGTGCGCTGGCCTTCCTCACCGACCGCGGCGTACCGGCCAGCCAGGCGGGTACCCACTTGCGGATGACCCTCGGCCTCCTGGGTGCGCCCAGCGCCGAAGCCACCAAGATCCTCACGGCGTCGGGCCTCACAACAGCCAAGGCCAAGTCCACCTCCAACGCCATGGCCCAGCTGGAGCGCACGGCGGGCGTCACAGTGACGCAGCTCTCCCGGGCCCTGCGGACAAACAAGGGGCCCGGCGGCATCTACCACGCCCTGGCCCTGCTGCACAGCCACCTCGCGGGCTCGGGCATGAGCCCCGAGATGCAGGCAGCCACCATCTCCCGTTCGTTCGGCGGCGGCCGCATGGGCACCACCGTCGAGTCGATGTACAACTCCCTGCCCACACTGGGCAAGAAGGGGTCCAAGATCGCCGGCAAGTCCTCGTCCAAGGACTTGATGAAGGACTGGTCGGCCTACACCAAGACGTTGACATACCAGATGAAGCGGTTCGAGCACACCATCCAGACGCTCGGCACGGCCCTGGGTGAGAAGCTCATCCCGCCGCTCACCAAGATCGTCCACGTCATGGCCGACGTGTTCCAGTGGTTCGGCAAGAACAAGAACGTGGCCCGCGATCTCGCAGTGGTCATCGGGGCCGTCCTCGTGCCGGCCATCGCGGTGTACCTGAGGCGGGCCCTCCTTTCGACCAACGGCGCCATCATGACGGTGGTCCGCGGCTACGGGGACCTGGCCCGCGGCAACAACACCGAACGGATCGCCCTCCAGCGCCTCCAGGCCCAGCTCGGGGAGACGACGGGCGCTACGGACGGTCTGGCCGCAGCCGACGCCCGGCTCGGGGGCGCTGCTTCATCGGCGGCCGGGAAGGTCGCCCTGGAGGACGAGGCGATGGCCGGGGGCGGCGTCGGCAGTATCGGTGGCGTGGGAAGCGTTGCCAGGGAGGCCGCTGGAGGGGCTGGTCTGAAGGCCATGCTCATGGGCGCGGCCGGAAAGCTCGGGATGGGCGGCATGGTTGCGTCGATCACCACGCCGCTCATCAACCAGTACGCCGGGAAGTACCTCAAGAGCGCGCTCGGCACACGGGGCAAGACCGACCTCATGGACGCCGCGACCGGAGCACAGATGGGCATGTTCTTCGGTCCGGAGGGAGCCCTGGCGGGGGGCGTGGCTGGCCTCGCCTACGGTGAGCGCGGGCACCTCAAGCAAGACCTGTACGACATCGGCTACTGGGAGCACGACGCACAGCATGACGCCGCTCGCGGTCTCGACGTTGCCCGTCACCACATCGCCAACGTCTACGACGGTGCGCGACATGAAGCGACTCACTTGCTCGACGACATCAACCCGTTCAGCTCGTCGAGCAGCTCGGCCAGTCCGGCACCCAGGCGTGAGCCGTTCGTCATTCACAACCACGTCACGGTCGAGATCGACGGGAAGCAAATGCAAGCCACGGTGAAGAAGCACGCGAGGAAAGAAGCTGCTCGCACGTCATGACGGCAAACCCCACAGGCTTCGACTCAGATACAGCCAAGACGCTCCAGTCCGCCAACCCCGAGTCGGCGCTGACGCGCGTCTTCACCGGTCGGATCACGGGACGGAAGGGCCTCAGCGAGGGCGTCGTGGCGGCAAAGGTCGTCTCGGCCACGGCAACAACCGTCACGGCGACGGTGACAGGCTTCTTCACAAAGAGGGCCGCCAGCACTGCGCCAGTGCCGGCCGTCGTTGCCTACTACGAGCCGCGGCCCCAGGCTTCGGGGACAACAAAGAAGCCGCCAGCAGGGACCGCGTGCTTCATCGCCTTCCCCCCGAACGAGCCGCAGAGGATGGGCGTCGTGGTGGCGTTCGTGGGGTGGCCTACGTGACGGACCTCGAAGAGCTTCACAACCAGGCGCTCGGCATGGGGAACGCCATGATCAAGTCGGTCACGACGGACCCGAAGGGACGCGTCGCGATATACCTCTACAACCAACTCGCCGAGCTCATCGAACGGGACCTGCCGGAGGACGCCGACGAACTGCGCGACCACGTGATCGTGGCACTCCGGCTGATCGCCCTCTTCACCCGCTTCACGCGGGACATCGTGCGGATGGCCGCCGAGGGGGGCGTCACGATCCCCGTGGACTTCGCCTCGCCGTACGACGCGCTGTTCGCCATCGAGGAGATCGGGGAGCCGTCGTGACCGAACCCCGGACGCGACGAAGCCGGCCCGAAGGCCGGCCTCGTCGGTGAAGTCCAGTGGGGTCAGCCGCCGCCACCCTCCTTCCTGCGCTGGCGTTCGATCAGGCCGTCGACTTGAGCCAGCAGCTCTTCGAGTTCGAGCCGGATGGTTGCCAGCTCCTCGCGGACACTGTCGCGGTCCCGAGACTGCGTCGGGGCGTTCACGGCGCCTCCGCGGCGGCCGCTTCGGCCAGGATCCTCGGAGTCAGCGTCTCCACGAGCTGGACGGCCGACCGCTCGATGTGCGAAGCCTCGAGCCGCAAGGACTTCGCCGCAGCGCGGTCGCCCTTGGCGGCGAACACGTCAGCTTCGGTGCGCTTCTCCACAGCGATGCCGTACCACTCCTCCCAGCACGGCATCGTCTTGTGTGCGTTGGGCCACTCCCGCAGAGCGTTCCGTGCCGCCCGTACTCGGGGCGCCATCCGTTCGGGTTGGCTCGCCTTCCGGTCGATGCGCACTGCCGCTTCGGAGAGGGCCTGTGCCAGACGGCGCGCATCTGACGACCGCATGTATGCGCAGCCTCCCCAGTCATCCCCGATGCTGATCACCACGGAAGGACGACCGCCGGGGTCTTGGCTGAGTTCCACTCGCACGATGGTTTCTTCCCCATCGGCCAAGCTGACCGTTAGCCGTTCGAGGAGGTCCGACATGTGGGCGTCCTCGACCTGGTGGCCGCCGGCGCACCATGATGGGCACTTATCGGTACGCGCTCGTTCATCCGCCATGGTCATCTGCTTCCCCTCCTGGGGTCGTGACACCCACGGGGAGAACGGCGGGAGCTGGTCCACGGCGAGCCCTGACGGCTGCGGTAGCTTCCCCACGTCGACGCCTCCTTGCAGGTGTCGGCCATGGCCCCCGGGGTGTTATCGCACCCGCGGGGGCCTTTCTTGTCCCGGCCATTGTGCAGCGGCGGCGGGGCCCGGTCAAGGATGCGGCCATCGACCGGTTCGGGTAGCGTGAATCACCGATTCGATCGGAGGTGGAATGGATCCCGCAAGCCAGCGAACCCAGTGGCGTCAAAGTCCCGATGGCCAATGGCAATATCTGGCGAGTGACGGCTACTGGTATCCAGGCGCAGGTCCCGATGCTTCGGGGCAGCCGTTGTCGTCGCTGTCCCACCTCGGCCCGCTCGCCCAGCAGAGTTATAGGCGTCCGGTGGCGGCCGCACTCCCTGCGCGTGGAGCGTCGGATACGACGCCGGCTGGCGCGCTCCTTACGGTTGTCGGCGGCGTCTTGGTCGCCATCGGTACCGTGTTGCCCTGGACGACCGTCTCGACGCCGTTCGTTAGCCTCTCTCGCAACGGGTTCCAGCTCGGCACGAACGGGTCCATGACCTTTGACGGACCCGTGTGCGTTCTTCTCGCGGTCATCGCCATCGTCATCGGCGTGACCCGAATTACGGCGTCCTCGATGCCGCGTTTCATGCAGCGCTCAAGCATCGTCGTTGGTATAGTCGTCGGGCTTGTGCTTGCGGATCGCTGGCCCGGGCTTCACGATTACGTCAACCAGTTCGGTTCCCGGGTCGTGACGGCGTCCATCGGTTACGGCTTCTGGCTTTGCGCCCTCGGGGCCCTGGTGACTGTTATTGGGGGGATTGTGCTTCGGCAGAAGAGCAGCCGCCGTTGAGTTCGCGTGCTGACGATGTGCAAGAGCGCCCAGGGGAGCCTTTACCGTGAATTGGGCTCACGAGTTCTCGGCCTGGGATTCTCGGTGACTGCTTCGGCTAATGATTTGGCTATCTGGACCGGTGTAATCGGCGCCGCTGTCGGTGGCCTCGCCGGGTTCGGCGGCGCATGGCTTCAGGCGCAGTTCGTCCAGAGGGAAGGTCAAGCCGATCGAGCACACGACCGACGGATGCGATTCTTGGAAGATCGCTCTGCCGCTTATTTGGTCGTCATGGAGTACGTCGGACGCGTCATCACGATGGTGGATGCGTGGGCCGATGGACGCGAAACAGTAGAAGCGGTCGAGGGTGTGTGGCAGGGGGATCCTTGGCAGGTCATGATGGCCCAGCTACGAACGTACGGGAGCGAGGAGGTCATGACGGCCTTCCTAGCATTCGACACGACGGTGCGACTGCTTCCACACATTCCCAAACCTCGGGGCGAACTAGGTAAGGCTGCTCACGCCCTCGCAGAGCAGCTTCAGAAGACGGTCCACGCGGAGGTTCACCCTCCGGGATAGCCCCAGCCGTTTCACGCCGCTCGCCGCAGCTTCGCCCGCTCACGGGCCGTCGTGCCGCCCCACACGCCAGCGAGCTCGGGGTCCTCCATGGCGTAGGCCAGGCAGTCGGACCGCACCACGCAGCCGGCACAGACGGCCTTCCCGGCCGCAGCGGTGGCACCGAGCACCGGGAAGTAGGCGGCAGTGCCGTCGCTACGGCACGCCGCCCGGGCCATCCACGCCGGTCGGCAGAGGAGGTCGTCGATCGTGAGCAGCTCCGGCGCCCCGGGCGCCATGAGCCATCGCACCGCAACGTCGTCCACGGGGATGGAGGGTACAAGGCCCGTGCGACGGCCTGGCGGACCGAACCATCCCAACTTTCGTCCCAACTTTTCGGACACTTCCACCGTGCCCGACCAGGCACTCCAGCCGGAAAGTCCCTGCTCAGCGCCCCTCTACCGCGCTGCACCGCGCCACACTCCGACACCTAGCAGAATCCCGCCTACAGGCCGGCTCACCGTCACCCCCGGCGCCGGGACACGGCAGGGCGCGCCACGGAAGCCGGTAGCAGTCGGCTACGCTTGTTAGCAGAATGCTACACGGGAGGGTGAGGCGTGGGTGACAGCCGTATGACCCGCTTCGACGAGGACCTGTTCGAAGCGGCAGTGGACGAGGGCCGCAGGGAGCACCGCTCCGCCCGGCAGCAGCTCGAGCACTGGGCCAGCCTCGGAAGGGAGGTCAGCGCGCACGAGACCGCGGCCCGGCACCGCATCGTGGCTGCCGTGCGCGGCGAGCGCCCGATGGCCGGGCTGTCACCCGAGGAGCGGTTGGTCGCCAACGCGGAGCTGGACCTCGCCGTCCGGGAACGGGCCGGAGCCGCTGCGTTCGGCAGGTCCGTCCTCCGGGCAGGCGCCGTGGCCGTGGCGCTCAACGAGCACGGGGTGTTGACCGAGATCCACCCGGACGGGACGTCTCGCCCACTGGACGTGGACCGGCAGCCTGAGTGGCAGGCGGTGCGGGCGGCGTCGCGCCGTCCTGGGTGAGCCGGCTCGACCTGATCGTCGGACCGAACGGTGCCGGCAAGTCCACGTTCGCCACGGTGCTGGCGGCACAGCTTCCGGGTACGCCCTTCGTCAACGCCGACCTGATCGCCGCCGAGCGGTGGCCGGACGACCCGGCAGCCCACGCCTACGACGCGGCACGGATCGCCGAGGCGACGCGATCGGCGCTCATCGGGCGCGGGGAGCAGTTCATCGCCGAGACCGTCTTCTCCCACCCGTCGAAGCTGGCGCTCGTCGAGCAGGCCCGGGCGGCGGGCTACTACCTCGCCATCCACGTGCTCATGGTCCCCGAGGACCTCGCCGTGGCGCGTGTGCGCGCACGGGTGGCCACGGGCGGGCACACGGTGCCGGAGGAGAAGATCCGCCAGCGCCACCGGCGGCTGTGGCCGCTCGCGGTGACCGCGGCGGCAACGGCCGACGCCGCGTCGTTCTGGGACAACTCCACCCTCGACGGCCCGGTGCTCGCCGCGGCGTTGGGGGAGGGTCGGCTGCTCGGCCCGCCGAGGTGGCCGCCGTGGGCACCGGCGAGCGTCACCGGACGCTGGCCATCCTGACCGAGCCGCTATCGGCGCACGCCGGCGCCCGGCGGTCAGGCTCGGGGCTGCCCGGCCAGGTCGTCCAGGAGGGGCTGGGCGTCAGGCGGTGCGCCCACCACGAGCCAGACCGCGTCCGCCTCCACGTCCATCCGGAAGTCGAAGAAGCCGCAGCAGGCCTTCTCGCGTCGCGCCAGGTCGACGGCGGCCACGAACGAGTCGTCGGCGTCGCGCAGGCGGAGGCGGGCCGTCGACGAGTCCCTCTGCCGCTCGACCACGTGATCGCGCACGAGCCGGCGCCACTCGTCCACGCGGCCCGTCGCGTCATCGGCCGTCAGCGTGCAGGCGACGGGAATTCTCGGCACGTCACGAGGCTACCTGGGGAGGCTCGCCCGAGAGCCGGCGCAGGCGGTGTGTCAGTTCGATCGGAGGACCACCTGGCGCGAACCCAGCGGCGGCACCTGCTGGGCGCCAAGAGCCGTGCAGGTACCTCCTGTCGCGCAGGCCACCGTCGAGACGTTCTGCACGTCAAGCTGATCCGACCCGCCGGCCGGGTTCCCGGACGACGTGGGGAGCTGCACCGGCGTCCAGGACCCGCCGCCGTCGCTGGTGTGCACCACGACACCGACCGGTAAGGCGGTCGACTGCCCGGCCGCCCAGCACTCGCTCGCCGTCACGCAGGAGATCGCTGTGAGCACGAGCGACGTCAAGCCCGTCGACCCCTCGAGGTCCCAGGTGCGGCCGCCGTCGGCAGTAGCGATGATCTCGCTCGCCCCTGCCGGACTGGTACTTGCGACCGTGGGCGGATCGGCGATGGCGAGGCAGTGCTCGCTGTCAGGGCACGAGAGGGCGTGGACTTGCGCGAGGCCATGGGGCAGTGTGGCCTGGCTCCAGCTCAGGCCGCCGTTCGTGCTGAAGAGTGCAGCGGCCTTGGGCTTCGTGACTTCTGTGAACGCGCCGACAAGCACGCAGTCTGATGTGGACATACACGCCAGGCCGTCTGGTGCCAACGATGAGAACTGCGGATAGAGCGGGGTCACCTGCCAGCCCTCGCTCCCCGCAGACGTCACGACCACGGGAGGTGGCTGCACGCCAACGGATGGCGACGTTCCGTACCCGGCACCTACGCACGTCCCGCCGGCCCCGCAGGCCAACGTCACCAGGTCGGAGACGGAAGCCGGTAGCTGCGTGGCGCCCCACTGCTCTCCGCCGTCGGAGGTCGCCATGACGAGCGGAACCTGGACGTCACCTGGGCCGAGCTGGACGCCGCCGGCGAGGCAGCGCACCGCGGAAAGGCAGACGACGCCGGACGAGAACCGCGTCCCTGGCGACAGCACCCACTGCTGCCAGGACGCCCCGCCGTCGCTCGTTGCCTCGAGCACGTTGCCCCCGCTCACGCTCAAGGGATCGACCGCGTAGCAGTTGGCGCCGTCCGGGCACGCCATCGCGGGCGCCAAGCCGACTCCTGTTGCTGTCCCGCCGACTTGCCACGCCGGCTGGTCGATATAGCCGGCGAGCCGCCAGGACGCCGGGACGGCAGTCGCCTTGGTGCCTGTACGGCTCGCGGGCTGTCCGCCGAGCGTCGTCGCCAGCACGACGGCCACCGCGACCACCGTCGCGGCGGCCCCCGCCACGACCACCCGGCGGCGCGAGCCCCGGCCACGACGCTTGGCCCTGCCGGCCCAGTGGGGACGCCGACCGGTCGCGATGCCGCCGCCGGCCGCCGGCGCGCCACGGCGGAAGATCGGCGCGGCGTCCTCCCACGCCGCCGAGCCGAGCAGCTCCAGCTCCTCGACGATGCCGGTCAGTCCCCGCGCATCGGGGCCGCCGGACCCGGCGCTCGCCCGCACTGCGGCCCGCGCGTCAATGAGGCGGTCGAGTGCCTCGCTCGCGCTGCCT
>JBOGGH010000010.1:0-18631 GCA_050743905.1 Acidimicrobiales bacterium | reverse complement strand
CCTTCAGTGTGATGGTGCCCCCGCCGGACGGTGGCGAGGCGCCCCCCGCCAGGCGGCCCACGCCGGCCACCAGCCCGGCCAGCACCGCCGCGCCGGCGGCCACCACCCCGCTCAGGACCACCGCACGGCGCTGGTCGTCGTAGGTCCTGGCGCGTGTGCGGCGAGGCCGCTGGAGGAGGAAGGGGCAGGCCTGGGGGCCGCAGGCGGCTCCCCCGCGTGCTGCGCACGCCCCCTTCTGGTAGTTGCCGCAGACCGCCTGGACCACCGAGAACCGCACCGGCACCCGGACCGGCGACCGGTCCAGCGACAGGACCCCGCCCGAGCCGGCCACCACCAGCGGCGTCCAGGCGAACAGGAACACGATGTCGGCCCCCGTGAAGTAGGGCGACGCGTGGAAGCTCACGGTGAGGAAGAGGGTGAACGAGAGGGCCATCCCGCCGAGGGCGGCCAGCCTGGTCCACAGCCCGAGGAGCGTGCCCACGCCCACCGCCACCTCGGCCAGGGCGATGAGCACGCCCACCGGCGTGGCCACCTGCAGCAGGTGGCCGAGGAGCGCGTGGAGGGGGCTGATGCGCTCGGAGGCGATGAGCTGCGCCTGGATGCCCGA
Organism: Acidimicrobiales bacterium; assembly: GCA_050743905.1. Lineage (GTDB taxonomy): Bacteria > Actinomycetota > Acidimicrobiia > Acidimicrobiales > RAAP-2 > JBOGGH01. The sequence goes on along the minus strand of JBOGGH010000010.1, from coordinate 18,024 downwards.
GGGGTTGTTCGGGTCGAAGAACTCCGGGTTGGCCAGCTTCTGGAGCCCGGCGTAGCAGAAGGTCACGCCCAGGAACGCCCGGAGGGGCAGGAGGGCCCAGCCGGCCATGGCCGTCGCCCCGACCGGGGGCGGCCACCGGGGCGACGCTGCCATCGGAGGAGTCTGCCGGAGGGCCGCTGAAGGATCCCTGAGATCGGCGCCAGGTCTCGGCGATCGGCCGGTGGTGGGCGACGGGGGTCAGCCGGCGGCGAGCACCGAGGCGTCCCCCGCCCGCACGCCGTCCACCAGGCGACGGAAGGCGCCGGCGGCGTCCGCGCCGTCGGCGTCCGTGTCCAGCCACCGCACGCCGTCCCCGTACCGGGCCCGGTCCACGCCGAAGATGCCGAAGCGCGGCTCGTAGGTGCCCCACTCGTAGTTGTCCACCAGGGACCAGTGCAGGTAGGCGGTCACCGGGGCGCCGTCCCGCACCGCCGCCACCACCGCGCCCACGTGGGCCCGCAGGTACCGGGGGCGGTCCCACCCGTCGAGCCGGTGGTGGCCCCGGCCGTTGCGGACGCGGGTGGCCATCCCGTTCTCCACCACCCACACCGGCAGGTCCGGGGTGAAGGCGTGCTGGTCGCGGCACCACGCCGTGAGCCGGTCCGGGTCCGCCACCACGTCCCACAGCGCCCGCGAGGGCTCCCAGGCGCGGCCGCCGGCCGTGTGGTGCCCCGGGAGCCGGAGGGCGTGGGCGGCCACCGGGTCGTACCAGTCCAGGCCCACCGCGTCCAGGAGGCGGTCGTCCGGGGCGTCGTAGACGGCGTCCACCACCCGGCGGGGGCACGGGCGCCGGAGGCGGCCGGCCCAGGCGGGACCGTAGGGGGACGCGGCGGCGAACAGGCGGCGCAGCACCAGGTCGCCCAGGCCGGGCGGTGGCGACGCCGCGTCGTGGGCCGACCGGCGCCCGCCGATCCACCCGTCGAGCGCCTCGCGGTCCACGCCCATGCTGCGGGCGCAGAGCAGGTCGGTCACGATCCGGTCGTAGTCGTAGAGCGTCGAGGTGCTGGTGTTGGTGGTCACCTGCGCCCCGGGCTGGGCGGCGTGGACCGCCGAGTAGGCCAGGACGTGGGCGGTGAGGAGGTTGTCCGCCACCGCCCAGGCGTCCGCCACCGCGCCGCGGCGTCCCGGCGGGCAGGAGCCGTCCACCCAGCCCATCAGGGCCACGATGTTGGGCTCGTTCACCGTCACCCACCGGCGGCAGTGCGGCGCCAGGCGGGGAAGGATCCGGGCCACGTGGGCGGCGAAGCGGTCCGGCGACCCCGGGGTCAGCCAGAACTCGTCGCCCAGCCACCACGGGTGGGTGAAGTGGTGGAGCGTGACGACCGGCTCCAGCCCCCGCTCCGCGCACATGCCCAGGATCTCGACGTACCGGTCGAGGGCGGTGTCGTCCGGCTCGCCCTCCTCGGGCTCCAGCCGCGCCCACTCCACCGACAGCCGGAACGCGTCGCAGCCGATGGCGCTGGCGCGGTCCAGCGCCGGCTCGGGGTGGCGCCAGAAGTCGCAGGCGGTCCCGGAGGGCTCCACCCGCCCGCTGCGCTCCCAGCCCACCCAGTTGTTGGCCGGCTCACCCGGGCCGTTGTAGCCCCCCTCGATCTGGAAGCCCGAGGTCGCCACCCCGAAGAGGAACCCCGGGGGCACCAGCCCCCCGCCCGGGTCACCCGCGTTCCCCGCCTTGCCCGCGTTTTCCGCCTTCCCCGCCACGGCGACAGCATGGCACGGCGGGCACGGCCGGGCGCTCCGGGGTGAACGATCGGGAGGCGGTGGTCCCGCGCACCGCAGCGGTGGCCGGCCCCGATCAGGGGAGCAGGGTGAACACGCCCACGTGGCGGGGTCGGACCACGGCGAAGTCCCGGCGATCAATCGTGAACAGGATCGTGGACCCCAGCCGTTCAGCCACGGCCACCACTGACGCGTCGACCGCGCCGAGGGGAAGGTCCGCATAGGTCTCGACCAGCTCGGCCATGCGCACGAGGTCGCCGGGCTCCAGCCGCTCGATCGACATGGAGGGTCGGGCTCGGTGACCGCCTCGAAGATCGCGAGGTACTCGTCGTGATGTGCGTCGTCTGTGTCGGCCGCGGCGTAGAGCGGGCCGGTATCACAGACAATCACGTACCGAGCTCAGCCCCCAGGATCTCCTCGGCCCGCTCGGAGACGTCATGACGCCCCGAACGACCGAGGGAAGCGAACCCGAGGTCGAGCAACGGCGCCAACGAACGGTGCAAGGTGTCGAGCGCTCCTGGACCACGGGAGCATCGTACCCGGGAACGATGGCGGGATGACCAGATCTCGCCTGTTCGCAGGGGTGAGAGGCGAAGTGGAACGCGGAACGGCGATCGACATCTGAGGGGCTCCCGGCGCGTCGGGAGCGGGAGACGGCCGGGCGCGCACGGGCCCGGGCCCGCGTCACGCAGGCCCGGGCCCGAGCCCGGCACACGTCAGGCTGCGGCGATGCCCACCACCGGGCGGTTGAGCGGCTTGCCCCCCATGGAACCCTCGAACTGGGCCGAGCCGAAGGCGAAGATGCCGCCGTCGGAGGCCACCTCCCAGTAGCCCATGCCTGTTGTCGGCGTGGCGATGCCGTTCACCGGCTCGTTGAGCGGCTTGCCGCCCATGGAGCCGTAGAACTGGGCCGAGCCGAAGGCGAAGAGCCCGCCGTCGCTGGCCACCTCCCAGTAGCCCATGCCTGTGGACGTGGTGGCGATGCCGTTCACCGGCTGGTTGAGGGGCTTGCCGCCCATCGAGCCGTAGAACTGGGCCGAGCCGAAGGCGAAGATCCCGCCGTCGGAAGCCACCTCCCAGTAGCCGCCGCCTGTGGGAGCCGCGGCGATGCCCACGACCGGCTGGTTGAGGGGCTTGCCGCCCATGGAGCCGTAGAACTGGGCCGAGCCGAAGGCGAAGATCCCGCCGTCGGAGGCCACCTCCCAGTAGCCGCCACCTGTGGGAGCCGCGGCGATGCCCACGACCGGCTGGTTGAGGGGCTTGCCGCCCATCGAGCCGTAGAACTGGGCGTTCCCGAAGGCGAAGAGCCCGCCGTCGCTGGCCACCTCCCAGTAGCCGCCACCTGTGGGCGTGCCGGCGATCCCGTTCACCGGGGCGTTGAGCGGCTTGCCGCCCATCGAGCCGTAGAACTGCGCAGTGCCGAACGAGAAGATCCCGCCGTCGCTGGCCACCTCCCAGTAGCCCTGGCTCGCCGGTGGCGGCGGCGGCGCCGGCGGGAGGGCGATGGTCAGGCCGTTCGGGCTTGTCATGCCGGTTGCCGGTCCGGCGACGGTCCTGGCCGGCACCGGGGTGCCGCTCTGCGCCAACTGCGACGGGGTGAGCTCCACCAGCGATGTGGCGCCTGTGTTTACCACCCAGAGGTTCCCTGTGGTGTCGAACTCCAGGCCGGCCGCGCCTGAGAGGGTGCCGGGCACAGGTGTTGTCGATGTGAATGTGGCGCCCGTGGAACCGATGGTGACCGCCGGGGTCGGAGCACCGGTGTGCGCGAGCTGGGCCGGGGTGTACTCGACCAGCGAGCCGCCAGTTGTTGTCGGTCTTGTGACTGTGACGTTGCTCACCCAGAGGTTGCCGGCGGCGTCGACGGTGTCATCGAGAGGCGTGCGCAGGCTGTGCGGTGCTGTTGCGAATGTTGTCCAGTTGGTGGTGGCGATGCCGACCGTCGGGGTAGGGCTGCCGGTGTGGGCGAGCTGGGCCGGGGTGTACTCGACCAGTGACGCGTTGAAGACATTGGTGACCCACAGGTCGCCCGAGGCGTCGAACGAGAGGCCGGTGGGCCCGCACAGGCCGACGGCGAGGACGTCTGTCGGGGAGAACGGCGGTGTCGTGGCTGTGGAGCAGTTCTCGGGGCCGCTGATGGTGACCGCCGGGGTCGGGCTCCCGCTCTGCGCGAGCTGCGCCGGGGTGTACTCGACCACGGTGTTGCCCATGTAGTTGGCAACCCACAGGTCGCCCGCCGAGTCGAAGGCCATGTAGGCCGGGCACGCGAGGCTGCCCACTGTGCTCCCCGGTGTTGTCACTGTCGCGATGCACGGAATTGTCGTTGTTGTCGGTGTCCCGAGCGTTGTCCGGTCCGAGGTGATCGTGACGGCCGGGGTGAGGGGTCCGCTCTGGCCGAGCTGTGTGGCCGTGTACTCCACCAGCGAGTTGCCGTAGAGGTTGGCCGCCCACAGGTTGCCGGCGGCGTCGATCGCCTCGCCCACCGGTCGGACCAGGCTGCCGGGGCCGGTCGTGGTGATGGTGACCGCCGGGGTGGGCGAGCCGCTCGACGTGAGCTGTGTGGCCGAGAACCGCACCAGCGAGCTGCTGTTGGTATTGGCCACCCAGAGGCCGCCGGCGGCGTCGAAGGCGTCGCCCGTGGGCCCGCGCAGGCTGCGTGTCGCGTCGGAGGACAGCGTCACCGCCGCTGTGGGGGTGCCGCTCGACGTGAGCTGTGTCGCCGCGTACTCCACGACGGTGTCGCTGCCGCCATTGTTGGTCACCCACAGGTCGCCTGTGGCGTCGAAGGCGACGTCGGCGGGCTCGTCAAGCGGGTTTGTCGATGTTGTTGTCGGGTTCGCGATGACCACTGTGGCGTCGACTACGCCCCCGGAGGCGACCGCTGTCGCTGTGAACTCGACCACAGACTGGCCGTTGTAATTGGCCACCCAGAGGTCGCCTGTGGCGTCGAAGGTGATGCCTGTGGGGCCTGTCAGGTCGGGGCCCACGAGGTAATTGGCGGGTGTGGGGTGCCCGCTGGCGGTGAGCTGTGTCGCCGCGTACTCGCTGATCACTGTGATCCCGTAGTTGGACACCCAGAGGGACCCTGTGTGGAACGCCAGGCCGTAGGGACCGGCGATGGGAGGACCGATGCCTGTGGTGCTCGTGATGGTCACTGCCGGGGTCGGGGAGCCGCTGTGAGCGAGCTGCGCCGGGGTGAGCTCCACCAGGGAGCCGAGCGAACCTGGAGGTCCTGTGACTGTGGTTGTGTAGTCGACGTTGCCCACCCAGAGGTCGCCTGTGCCGTCGAAGGCGAGCCCCTGCGGGCAGGCCAGGCTCCGTGCGCCGTCGTCGGTGATCACGACCGAAGGCGGCTTGGCGCCGTTCGACGCGAGCTGTGCGGCCGTGTACTCGATCACGGCGTCACTTGTGCAGTTGGCCGCCCACAGGTCGCCTGCTGCGTCGAACGCGATCTGCCAGGGATCGTGGAGGGGGCTGCTGGGGGTGGAGGTGATCGTGCTGGCCGGGCTGGCGTTGCCCGACGCCGTCAGCGGGTACGAGGTGATGGTGTTCCCGTTGTTGTTGGCCACGAACGCCGTGGGCGAGGACACGCCCGTCGAGGGGGCGGGCATGGCCGCGGGCGCCAACGCCCCCGCCGTCGCCGAGCCGCCGGCCAGCGCCGCCGCGCCGCCCATACCGAGCACGGTGGCGAAGCCGACCGCGACACGCAACACAACCCTGGGAACCATCCTGTCCTCCGTCCATTCGCCGGCGACGTCGCGCCACGGCCACCCTCGGCCGGACCCACCTTGCTGCAGCGACCCTACACAATCGCCCCGCTGCCCCAGTGGATGCGGGAGCCGCGCCAGCTACCCGGCCTGGATGATGAGCCGGGACCAGCGGTCGCGCCCGGAGGCGGCCGCTGGCCTCAAGCCGTCACTTCACCGACGATCGAGTCCACGTGGTGCCGCCGTCGGTGGTCACAGCGCCGGCAGCCCTCGGTCCCCCGTCGCCCACCAGCACGCAGGTTGTCGCCGATGGGCAGGCGACCCCGAGCCCGACGTCGAACCCGCCAGGAGCCACGAACCCCGCCTGGACCGTCGGCGCCGACCATGTGGTCCCGGCGTTCGGCGTGTGGAGGAACGTCGCGCCGCCTGTCGGGCCCGAAAACCCGGTCGCAGCGCACCAGTCGCCGGCGGCACAGGCGATCCCCACGATGTCTTCGGTCGACCCCGGGAGGTTCGAGCTCTCGTTGGACCCACCGGCTCCGCCGGCTGTGATGACGGCCAACTGCCCCCGAGATGTTGTACCGAGACCGAAGCCGGGGCTGTCCGCCAGGCACGTTGTCGTGCTCGGGATACAGCTCACGTTGACAAGGTCGTCCGTGCCACCGGCGATCCCCTCCACGCTCCAGCTCTCCCCCCCGTCGGCGCTCCGGTAGACGCCGTTGCCAACGGCGATACACGCCGTCGGCGTGCACGACACGCCCTGCGCAGCGGCGCTGTTCGGAACCTCAGCCGATGTCGACCACGTCGTCCCGTTCGTCGTGTAGATGAAGGAGTGGATGCCGCCGTTGAGGTTGTTGCCGACGGCCGCGCATGTGGTGTCGTTCTCACAGGCGACCGAGGTGAGTAGCGAGCCGGCAGTCGTGGCCGTCCAGCTCTGCCCGCCGTCGTCCGAGCCGAGGACATCGCTTCCGCCCACGGCGTAACAGTGCGTGGCATCCGGGCACGTCACCCCGTGGAGCGCGGACGCCGACGGCACGCTGGTGCTCGTGAACGAGATGCCGCCGTTGTTCGAGACCTCGACCAGGGCACCGCCGGTCCCGCTCTGGCCCACGGCGACGCACCTGGAGACCGAGGGGCAGGAGACGTCGTTCAGCCACCCTCCTGTCGCCGGCGTCGTGGTGGGCGGGCTACCTGTCGTCGGTGAGCTACCTGTCGTCGGTGAGCTACCTGTCGTCGGTGAGGTCGACGCGATGACGAGCGTGGCCGCTCCCACGACCGGCGCAGCACTGGCGTTCCCTCCGACCACGGTGAGCTGGCTGGCCGCATCGCCGAACGACGCACTCGACGTGCTGGAGAACAGCCAGTACCCCCCGCCGTCGGGGGTGGCGGTGAGCGCGTCCCAGCCGCTCGATCCGGGAGCGGCCGCCGAGCCGTAGAATTGGGCGTCGCCGAAGTCGAACACGCCGCCGTCCGTCCCGACCATGCGGTAGCCGGCGAAGTCGGGCGTGCCGGCCATGAACCCGATCGGGGCGTTGAGGGCCTTGCCGCCCATCGATCCCAGGAACGGCGCGTTGAAGGCGAAGATCCCGCCGTCGGAGGCCACCTCCCAGTACCCGCCGGTCGCGGCGTCAGCAGCCATGCCCACCACCGGCCTGTTGAGCGGCTGGCCGCCCATCGAGCCGTAGAACTGGGCGTTCCCGAAGGCGAAGAGGCCGCCGTCGGCGGCCACCAGCCAGTAGCCCCCGCCGTCGGGGGTTGGTGCCATGCCCACGATCGGCTGGTTGAGGGGCCTGCCCCCCATCGAGCCGTAGAACTGGGCGTTCCCGAAGGCGAAGATGCCACCGTCCGCTGCCACCAGCCAGTAGCCGCCACCACCGGGCGTGGCGGCCATGCCCACGATCGGCTGATTGAGGGGCTGGCCGGCCATCGAGCCGTGGAAGTCGTCGGGGCAGCCCTGCCCGGCCGGCCCCAGCACCGACACCGCACCGTCGGCATGTGCGAGGACGACCTCGTACGAGCACGCGGTGCTGGCCCCTGCCGGCGAGACCGGCGTGCCTACGGCACCGCTGCCGACGAGCACGGCCGGTACAACGGCGGCCATCACCGCTACGACGGCACCAATGATCGAATGCTTCATACGTGATTGCATCGGGTGGCGCACGCCGCCCCTCCTGTCCTTGCCGTCTTCGTCCTCATTGCGTCCTGGCCAATCGGTGGCGGAACAGCCGTGCCGCCCCTTCCGATCGCCGCACGGACGCCCTTCGTGTTGCATCAGCGAGCCGATCACGGAACACCCGAGCCCTCCGCTCGCTGCTGCCCGCCACGCACCGCCCTCAGGTGTGGACCAAACCGACCACGCCTGTTGATGGGAGTGTTCCTGTTGTGGTCGGCCCGAGGTTCGTTTCGGTGCTGCCGTCAAAGGGAGCGTCGCCGAAGGCGAACACGCCGCCGTCGGAGGCCACCAGCCAGTAGCCCCTGCCTGTGGGAGTCGCGGCCATGCCCACGATTGGCTTGTTGAGGGTGATGGCGCCGGTGGAGCCGTAGAACTGGGCGGTGCCGAAGGCGAAGATGCCACCGTCGGAGGCGACCAGCCAGTAGCCACGACCTGTTGTGGCCGGGGCCATGCCCACGATCGGCTTGTTGAGGGTGATGGCGCCGGTGGAGCCGTAGAACTGGGCGGTGCCGAAGGCGAAGATCCCACCGTCGGAGGCGACCTCCCAATAGCCCCTTCCTGTGGGAGTCGCGGCCATGCCCACGATCGGCTTGTTGAGGGGCTGGCCGCCCATCGAACCGTAGAACTGGGCGGTGCCGAAGGCGAAGAGGCCGCCGTCGGAGGCGACCAGCCAGTAGCCCCTGCCTGTGGGAGTCGCGGCCATGTCCACGATCGGCTTGTTGAGGGGCCTGCCACCCATCGAGCCGTAGAACTGGGCGGTGCCGAAGGAGAAGATGCCACCGTCGCCACTGAGCATCCAGTAGCCCCCGCCTGTGGGCATCACCACCGCATCCTCCACCGGCGCATTGAGCTGGGCGTCGGAAAGGCTGCCGAGGTACGTCAGGTACTGGTCGTTCCCGAGGCCGGCGAGCCAACCGCCGGCAGAGACGAGGTAGTAACCCTGGCCGTTGTCGCTGGGCACGTTGAGCCCGATCTTCCCAGCCAGGGCGTGCTGGCCGCATGTCGCGTCGAACTCCACGCCGAGCGCCGTGGGGTGTCCATGATCCGGCGCATCAACCAGGTCGAAACGGAACGTGCCCCTGCACGCAGCAGCCGTCGTGGTCATCGTGTCCATTCCGATGCTCATCGTCACCCCGATGCCAGTCGAGTACTGGACCCCGGTCTGGAACGGTGCATTTGTTGTAATGCCGAAATGCAGGTATTGGGTGCCCGATACCCCGGACAACTGGTACGACAGATCAACAGCAGTGCCGAACCATGTTGCCGTCACGCCAGACACGGCGCCGTACCCAGCCGTCGTCCCGCCTGTCGGGAGTGTTGTGGAGGTGTTCTCCCAGCCACCAGTGTACGGCGGGCTCGCAGGTGAAGCGGATGACGCTGCCGCCGGACGGCCACCTTCGACAACGCCCGTGGACGCGCCGGACACCGACATCCCGCTGGAGGATGCGAGGACCACGGCCACCATGCAGGCAACGCCGGCAGCGCCTCGCCGTACCGCTCGCCTCCTCACGAGCGCGCTGGCACCCCGTTGCCCATCCGCCTTCGCCAGGACTCCCCATCGACAGTGCATGTTCTCCACTCTTCTATGCTGGCCGAGCCGGTGAACCACCTGGCCTTCAGGCACCGTCACCGCGTAATGGCCACCAACGTGCGGACGCGCTCCATTGAACTCCATACCTCTACCTCTCTGCAATTCGTTGCAAATCGAGAACTGACCGTCTTCACAGGAGAAGCCACAATGGATACAGCCGAGGGCATCCGGGCCGTTCAGCGGATCTCTACCGGTGAAGGCATAGGGCTGGTGGGTCGATGTGAGGTCGGGATCGACGCTCAGAAACTCGGCGTCCTTCGGTGTGTAGTAGCGGTTGACCATGTAGTCGAGCCCCGAGCTTGTCGAGTAGGTCCCCTGGAAGTCGAATATGGATCCGTACAGAAATCAGAATCCTCGTAATCGAAGCCATAGAGTAGACTTTTGATCGCGGACCTTCGTACTTACCACTCGAATAAAGAAACCTTCGTCCGAAGTGGATCTAAATGCGCGCCTAGGTATCACCATCGCTCGTCTGAATTCTCGATCTGACAAGATTATGTATTTCGGCCGCTGGACAACATAGTAATACCAAGAAACGAGTTGATCAATGGGCTTGAGAATTCGGAGGCCGGACTCGTCCAATTCGCATCTGATTCGTTTGTTGGCGTTGAAGGATGGGGTGCTTTGCAGCTTCTTCAACTGCCGTACAATACCCATCTCAAACAGACCCGCAACAAGCACAACATCTACTGCGCCAACTACGATGAGAATCGAACCGACTGCCGCAGAATCGATACCCAAGAGGCCGGCTCCGGTAACGATCGCAACAATACCGATTCCGACACACCATCCAAAGCGGTTGTGGTGACGTATCTTGAATCGTATTCCCGACTTTATTTCCGCTGTTGTCAGGATAAATTCGAGAACCACTTTTTCGAACTCGGCTTGACCACGATGCATCACCATCTGGTCAGCATCCGCCTTCGGAGGACGCGATTCGATCAATCATTAGCATTCCAGCCACGGATGACACGTTTACCATACCGGGATGAGGTCACTGCCACCATCCCCATAAATGTCCAGAGGACTAGGCGTTGGGACCGACGAGTATGGACCCACCCCCACATATATCCATATAACTATGTCGTTCGAATGAGTCCGAGATTCGCACTGATATGCTTCACCTGTCCCGTCAATAATACTACCAGCCTCTGAGGAATCGCAGGACCCACCACTAATAGTCTCGTTCTGATCGTCGTTCTTCTTATCTTGATGTAGGTCATGCAGGTTCTTCGGTGCGCCCGTTGTTGTTGGCGCCCCCACCCGATTGACTGTCGGCACCCGATGTGGCGCGGCTGGCTGTGGCTGTTGATTTGCCAGGCCGGCGTTGATATACGCCGTGAAGTTGGCCATAGTCTGGAGGAATATAGCCACTGTATTTGTCGGCTCGGCCGGTGGCAACGAGGTCCCGTAGGAAAGATCGAACGCCTTGGCGGCACCCGCTGTGCACAGTCCATTACCCGAGCACCACTTGCTCCCGCAGTGGTTCCCAGATGTCTCGTTAGTGCCAAGGCCGAACGGTGTGCCGCACTCCATGCCGTGGAGCTGGGCCTTCAGCGAACCCGGCGCGTATGTATACCAGGTTGTGTGGGTGTAGCTCCAGAACCAGGTGAGGCCGAGGGGGTCCGTCTCGTTCAGCGGGTCGCCGCCACCGAACGCGTAGGGCTCGTGGGTCGATGTGAGCTCAGGGTCGACCGAGAGGAACTGGGCGTCCTTCGGTGTGTAGTAGCGGTTGACCATGTAGTCGAGCCCCGAGCTTGTCGAGTACGTGCCCTGGAAGCCGAACGGCGTGACCTTCGAGCCTTGCTCGATCACCTGTGTCCCGTACGTGGAGTAGGTGGCTTCTTCTTGCAGGCTACCAGAACCATTGAAGACGGCCTGGACCCCCGACTGGGAGGTGGCCAGGTAGTCGACGGCCCCGGTCGATAGGTTCACCTGCTCGGCCGGTGCGCTCGGTGTGGGCCCGTAGACGTAGGCGTTGGTGCCGTCGTCGATGTCCTCGGGAACGCTGCCGCCGCTCACCATGTCGTAGGTGAAGGCGAGGGCGGAGCCGCTCGGTGGGGTCTCCTTGGTGCGCAGCCCGAAGCCGTTCGTCCGGTAGGTGGTGGTCCCGGCCGGCGGGGCTGTGCAGGCGGCCCCGGTGGCGGTGGTCGACCCCGACCAGCAGAGCTGGCCGAGCACGTTCCAGCCGTAGGAGGTGGCGCCACTCGGAGCACGTGTGCACGGCGCCGCCACTTCGGTCTGCGCGGACCAGCAGCGCTGGCCGTCCGCGTTGTACGCGTCGTGAGGGGTGAGCGTGGTGTTCTTCAATGTGACAGGTTCGACCTTTGTTGCCCCGCGCTCGGGTACGTAGAACTTGGTACCGCTCGGAACGAAGGCAATGCCGTCTGGTCCAGAACCCATGCTCACTGCTGTCCCGGCCGTGTCGTACGTGAGTGTGACGGGTACCACCGCATTGCCGCCTGTGTTTGAATTCGTCGTTGTCTCGACAACGTAGGCCTTGGTCCCCGCCGGATTGACGGCCACGGCGTCGGCAAACCTGTTGCCGAGGCTGAGATGCGCCACGTCGGTCCCGCTGGCGAGTGTGATCGTTGTCAGTTGGTCTGCGGCCGTGAGGAACGACGTCGTGAGGTACGCCTTCGTCCCGGCCGGGTTGATGGCGATGGCGGCACCTTCGTGTTCCACCGAGATGCCGGTGCCGGCGGTGCCGGACGACAGTGTGATCGGCGTCACTGTGGTGCTGAGCTCGTTCGCGACATAGGCCTTCGCCCCGTTCGGCGTGATGGCGATCCCGTCGGGATGCTTGCCCACGGTGATCGGCGTCCCGGCGGTCCCCGACGACAGGGTGATCGGGGTCACCGTGTTGGAGCCGGCATTGGCGACGTAGGCCTTGGTCCCCGCCGGGTTGACGGCGATGGCGTCGGGACCTGTCCCGGCCGAGATCGCCGTCCCGGCGGTGCCCGACGAGAGTGTGATCGGCGTGACCTTCTTCGAGCCGCCATCGGCGACGTAGGCCTTGGTCCCCGCCGGGTTGACGGCGATGGCGTCGGGACCTGTCCCGGCCGAGATCGCCGTTCCGGCGGTCCCCGACGAGACTGTGACCGGGGTCACCGTGTTGGAGCCGGCGTTGGCCACGTAGGCCTTGGTCCCCGCCGGGTTGACGGCGACGGCGGCGGGATGCGTCCCGACGGTGATGGGGGTGCCCGGCTCCGGTGTTGTCGCCGAACCGCCGGTTACCGGCTGGGACTGCGTGGTCAGCTCCTCCACTGTGTTGTAGGTGTCGGTCTGGGTCGGCCCGGACGCCGGGGTGATCGAGGCGATGGTGCCGTTCGCGTTGTACGCGTAGGTGTCCTGGACCTTGGCCGACGGCGAGGTCGGGTCGGTGGCCTTGGACACTCGGGCGTAGTCGTTGTAGGTGTCCGACGGCGAGGAGAACCCGCCCAGCCCTGTCAGCGAGGACAGTTGGCTGTCGGGGTTGTGACCGTAGGAGTCGCCGGCCGACCCGACTGCGGGGCCCGAGTAGTCGGCGGCCGTCATCAGCCCGGCTGTGTCGTAGTGGTAGGTGAGGGACTCACCGGTGGACGAGGGGTAGGTGATCTTCCCGAGCTTGCCGTTCGGTGTGTAGCCGGAGTAGCCGATCGAGTGCCCGAGCCAGTCGGTGGTCTTGGTGAGCTGGCCGGCGGCGTCGTATGTGCGGTCCACCACGGTGTTCGATGTGCTCGGCCCGTTGGCACAGGTGGCCCCGGACCTGACCGGATAGCCGATGCAGGAGACCTCGCCGGCGTCGTTGTAGGCGTAGGTGACCGTCCGGCCGTTGTCTGTGGTGGCAGAGGTGAGATGGCCGTCGCTGTCGTAGCGGTATGTGGTGGCGACCGCGTTGGCCGTGCCGTGGTTGTCGACCATCTTTGTGAGCTCCCCCGCGTGGTTGTACTGGTACGTGGTGGCTCCTGTCACTGTCGGGGCTGTGCACACTGGGAACCACCCCACGGGCGACACCATGCAGACCTGGCCGTTGACGTTGTACCCGGTGACCAGGCCGTGGCCCTCTGCGTCGGTCCTCCAGATCTCCTGTCCGTCGGAGTTGTAGGTGTACGTGGTCGTACGGGACCCGTACGTGACCGTGGTCGGATCGAGGGGGTATGTGGCGTCCCCGTACGCATAGGTCGTCCGCGTGCCCCCCGGATCGGCGGTCGCCTGGAGCTGGCCTTCCGCGTTGTACTCGGACCATGTGTCGCCGCCGACCGGGCTCCCGCAGGGGGCGCTGCCGGGGTTGACCGGGCCGGAGATGCAGCCCCGCCCGAAGAGTGTGTAGGTCTTGTACTGGGTCTCGTTCCCCGCCGGGTCCTGCACCTTGGTCGCTTCGGTCGGGTACGCCTTGTCCGAGTAGGAGTACGTGGTGATGTGGCCGTCCGGGTTGGTGGCGGCCGTGGGTGCCGTGGTTGTCGCCAGGTAGGAGTAGGTGGTCGACCCCGCCGGGCCTGTGGTCCCGGGGTTGCACGACCCTGTGATCTTGGTCGCCCCCCGGTGGGTCCAGCAGACCCGGCCCTCGGGGTCGTAGGTGGTCGTCGTCACCCCGCCCGGATCGGTCTCGGTCACCACCTGGCCGTCGCCGTCGTAGGCGTAGGTGGTCTTGTCGCTCATGGGCGCTGTGGTCTGGCGGACGAGACCGGAGGCCCGGTATGTGGCCGTCGTCTCGTAGGGGTTGGCCCCGAACCCGCCGTGGCCCTGGCCGTCGGGCGGGATCGTGGCCGTGGCCCGACCGGCCAGGTCGTAGGTGCTGGTCGTGGTCTGGGCTGTGCCGGTGCCGTAGGCGACGGTGGTCTGGACGAGGTTGCCCATCGGGTCGTAGACGTAGGCGGTTGACCCCGCGGGTGCCCCTGCGGGCGAGCTGCCGCCGTTGTTGCATGTGCCCCCGCCGCTCACGCTCGGTGGCGCTGTCCAGCACAGCTCGCCGTTGTCGTAGTAGCCGGAGTGGGAGGTGTACCCATGAGGGTCGGTCGACGACACCTGGTCGCCGTACTCGTTGTAGGTGGAGCTCGTGGCGCGCCCCGGAGGCGTTGTACAGGTCACGTTGGCGGGCACTGTCGATCCCGGCATCGCCGACCAGCACAGCTCGCCGAGGTCGTTGCCGGCGGTGTCGTTCCACATGTACCGGAAGCGGTTGCCGTTGGGGTCGGTGAAGGAGGTCACGTCGTCGGCGGCATCGGTCACGACCGTGGCCTGGGCACCACCTGGGATGTTGACGGTCTCGTGGCTTGTCCCGCCGGCCACGCCGCCTGTGTCGAAGTGGTAGTTGAAGCCCCAGTCGTCGCCGTTGCCGCACGTGTTCGCTGTCGGGCCGTAGCAGTCGGTGAGGAGCACCCCGCCGTCGTAGTAGTCGCGGTCCACCTCGCCGTCGTCGTACTTGATCGTGGTCGCCTGGGAGGAGTCTGTCTTGAAGCAGCCGCTCAGGGTGGCGCAGTTCCGTGTCTGGTATGTGTAGACGGTGTACTGGTTGGACGGGTCGATGAGCTGGGTCACCATGCCCGTCGAGTAGGCCACCTGGGTGGTGTGGCCGTCGGGGTCGGTCATCGAGGTCAGGTCGTTCTTGTAGCCCGTGGACTGTGTCCCCTGTGTGGCGGCGTAGCCGAAGTGCGTGACGTCGCCTGTGGGGTTGGTGACCGAGGTGAGCAGGGTGTTGCCGTTGTGGCCGAGCGCGTACTCGGCCCCTGTCGGGGCGAACACCGCGGTGGCCACGCCGAAGCCGTCCAGCTCGGTCACGATCCGGCGTGTGATCTGCGATCCCTCGGCCACGAGGTCGGTCTCGACGTCGCAGGTGGTTGTCGCATGTGTCGGTGTCCGTGGACAGGATGTCGTTTCCTGGGACACGCCGTAGGCGATGCCGACGGCGTTGGGGTTCTGGACGTTGCCTTCGCGGGTGAGCTGCCCGAAGTAGTCGAAGGTCAGATCCTCGCTCCCGCCGCCGGCGAGGACGTGGTATGTGTCGAAGTTCGACACGGTCCCGAGTTGGGCGTCCACCCGGCTCGCCGCGCAGAACGCTTCGGTGCTGCCCGGGACGGTGGACTTCTGCCAGTCCGGGTAGTCACCGCCCTGCCACGGGCACTCGTCGGCGTGGATCTCGTCGGCCGTTGTCCCGATGGCCCGGAATCCGATCTGGGATCCGTTCGCCTCGTTGAACTTGTACACCGATGTCTGTGTGCTGCTCACGAGCGACGCTGTGAGGGCCGACTGCCACCCCCAGCCGAAGAGGCCGGGGTGCTGGTAGGGGTACTGGGACGGGTCGATCGCTTCTACGATCGACCGTTGGGCGTCGTAGGTGAGGGAGAGGCCGAATGTCCCCGCCGCCGTCGTGGCAGAGAACAGCCCCAGGTGGGTCGAGAAGTCGCCGTTGGCCGGGTCCACCGACTGGCCCGACTGGATGCTCTGGGCAGTGTCCTCCTTGAGCAGCGATGCGGCGGAGCAGGTCACGCACTTCTCGGCCTGGTTGCCCCCGCCCCACACCTCGCCCGGCGAGACGGGGGCGAAGGTCCCCGACATGCCGCCGTTCGGACCTGTCGCGCCGGCTACCTGTGCCGGCATGACCACCGGGGCGCAGGCACCCACCACCAACGCCACGGCGACGGCCGGGCCCACGGCGAAGGACGCCCGCCGCCCGGTGACCGGTCTCCCATCCGCTCGTCTTGCCACCGCCGTGCCTCCTTTGCGCCTGGGTCGCTGCGGACCGAAGCCGGTCATGACTGGGGCACCGGGGTCACGGCCCAGGCCGGTGCCGTTGCTGTCACCGGGTTCCCCGAACTGGCCGTCACCGGCTGGGTCCCCGAGCGGCCCACCACCACGCAGTCGTTGCTCGTGGGGCACGCGAGGCCCGAGATGGACGACACCCCGCTCGGTGGTGCGGCCGCCTGCCAGGTCTTGCCGCCGTCGCCGGTCGTCTCGAAGGTCGCCCCCTGTGTCGACTGGGCGTGGGGGCCGCCGGCGAAGCAGCGTGTGGCATTGGGGCAGCTCAACCGGTTGACGGCGGCAGTGCCGGCCGGCAGGGCCATCGGGCTCCAGGTCTTGCCCCCGTCGGACGTGGCGATGGCCTGTCCGGGGACTGTCGGCGCGACGGCGCCCTCGGTGTTCGGCCCGACCGCGATGCAGCGTGTGGCCGTCGAGCACGAGACCGAGAGCAGGGCCTGGATGCCGCCCTTGACCGAGCCGATCTTCCACGTGGTCCCGCCGTCGTTGCTCACGAGGATCGCCGCGCCGACGGCGATGCAGCGTGTGGCGGTCGGACATGTGACCGCCCCGAGGCCCGGGGTGTTCTGGGGCATGGTGATCGGCTGCCAGGTGCTCCCGCCGTCGGTCGAGCGCAGGACCACGCCGGCGTAGGGGCCGGCCGGCTCGGAGGTCACCCCGGTGGTCAGGCACACCTTGCCCGTGACGCAGGTGACCCCGAGCAGCGTGGTGTCCGAGGGGGGTGTGTGCTCGGCCCAGTCCTTCCCGCCGTCGCCGGTGGTGAGGAGGGCGCCCTGCCCGACGGCCACGCAGTGCGTGCCGCTGTCGCAGGTCACCCCGTCCAGGGTGGCGATGCCCGTGGGGAGCGCCTGTGTGGTCCATGTGCCCCCACCGTTGGCGGTGGTCGCCACCACGCCGTTGCCCTGGCCGTCGGCGCCCACGGCCAGGCAGTGCGCGGTGCTGGAACAGGCCACCGCGTTGTACGCCCCGTGGCCCTTGGTGGCCCCCCCGGCCGTGGGCATTGCCGGTGGCCCGGAGGACGGTGCCGTGGTGGTCGTGGTGCCGCCTGTTCCTGTGGCCGGCTGGGTGGTGGGAGGAGCCGTCGACGGCGCGGTCGGCCCGATCACCGGTGTGGTCGTGGTAGTCGAACCCGGCACCGTCGGCGAGGGTGTGGACGGCGGGCTCGACAGGGCGTGGGAGACCTCCACCCCGATGGTGGTGGCCGCCGCCACCACGGCCACGGCCACGATCGCCGTGACGGTCAGCGCCCGGCGGGTCGATCGCGTCGCCCGCTGCCTGAGGGCGCCCAGCCGGTGCCGGCCGCTGCCCTCGGGCGGCGTCTCCCCCGGTGCGGGTCCGTCGTCGGGGATGTGCTTGTCCGTCATGGCACGCTCCTCGTGCGCTCAGGTGGCATGGGTCGATGGACTGCTCGGCGTCCCGGCACGGCGTCGACGGCCGTCAGGCGACGGCGGCGGTGGCCGTGATCGGCGCGGGGAGGCTCTTGCCCCCCATCGAGCCGTAGAAGGGGAATGTCCCGGGGTGGAACGAGAAGACCCCGCCTGTCGGTCCCGTCATCCAGTAGCCGTTGTTATTGGGGGTGGCGATGCCCACGACGCTGCCGTTGGCGTGGATGCCTGTCTGCTCGAAGGAACCGTGGAATGTGGCGAAGCCGAAGGTGTAGACCCCGCCTGTCGGTCCCGTCATCCAGTAGCCTGTGGTCCCGCTCGGCCCCTCGGTGGCCATGGCGTCCACATTGTTGACGTGGACCCCCTTTGTCGCCAGGTTGCCCCGAGCCTGGGCGTCGCCGAAGCAGTAGACGTCCCCTGTGGTGGTCACCTCCCAGTAGCCGCGACCGTCGGCGGTGCCCACGATGGCGGCGATGGGGTTGGGCGGGCTGAATGTCACCGCGCAGCCGTAGAGGGCGCCGTCGGTGCCGGCACAGCCGGCCGAGCCGGTGGGTGCGCTCAGGTGATCAACGCGATGCGTCGGTAGGCATCGCACAGGACCGCGGTCGTGGGCCAGCCGTCGATGATGCGGACGATCCGCTGTCGGGCTTGGTGCACGAGACGCCCCGGGGCATG
>JBOGGH010000009.1:0-18861 GCA_050743905.1 Acidimicrobiales bacterium | reverse complement strand
CCCCGAGTGATGCACCTGGTCACTTTTGACCCCCACAAGGGCCCCAATGCTCGGCATCGCTACTTCCGAGGGACCGAAATCAGCGACCGAGCGGCTCGCGCACTCGGTTCATCGCATCAGGCCTCGACCGAAATGGGGGGCGTGAAGAGGCTGGGCTAGCTGCGCAACGAGGGCACAGACGCCGACAATGAAGCCAGCAAGGAGTCTCCCGACGACCCGCCTTCGGGACCTCCACCCCCATGCATGTGCTCGTCGCGGATCGTCAAGATCACAGTTGCCGATCGCACCCATTCGCAGTTGTCCTCCGTTCCCAGCTACGTCGTACAGGCGCCACTCTCACTGAACTTTCGAACCCACCGCAAGGGATCGATCCCGGGGGGCCACCCGAGGCCAAGAGTGTCGAGTCCCATGGCGATGTGACGGACACTGCAAACGCCGCAGGTGCAGCCGTCACCCCTTGAACTCGCCCCCTTACCCGGCTGGTAGATACCATCCTTCATACTCCATCGATGGTGGAAATGACGTATATCCTACTTCCACAATCGGATCACTGCCGACATTCGACGTACATATGACCTCCCCGTTTCCTATGCTCAATGCCGCGTGTCCCTCTGTCCTTCCATCGTAAAAATACTTGTAGAACACCACAGCACCAGCCGGAGGTGGTTGGGTCGTCCAAATCTGCCCTTTCCCTTTGTAATACGAGTATGCTGTCGTAGCCCAGCCCTCCAAGCCGACAGGGTGCAGTTGTGTATGATATGCGTGGGATACGAATGTATAACAGAGGCCCCGTGTTTTTTTGTACCGTGTATCTGGAACCTTCGTTTGCCGTTTTGCCCAAACCATGGCTGCTTGCGCATCTTGACCTCCCGCGATTCCAAGCGTGCCCGTAACGACAACCGATCCGGTCTCCAGTCCCTGTTCAAGAGCTTCCCATCCGCGCAATTGATCAGCCCCCAAGTATGCGGCTGCCGCCTCCTCAACACAAGCCCGGAGCTGCGTATAGCCCTTTTGGAGGACGCGAAGATTTGACGTCAAAGTTTGACGAGCGTCGTCGAGCACGACGTCGATTGTCTTGGCTCCAAAGCCCATCTCCACACATGCAAATGGACCTACGGGAATTGAGCGAAGACTATTTGCGCTCGAATCGGTCGTCGACGCGAGGGGCGCGATGCCCTTTACCGCGACTACACAGAGAGACTCTGGATCAACCGCAATCGTTGACCCACCCGTCAACGAGGCAGTACAAGCCAAGTCCGTAACGGGATGAACCGAATTCTTGATTTTAATTATTGCCTCATTTATTGCCTGCGCGAACGACTCACCGGCGGCCTGCGCTTTCCGTTCTATTTGCCATCGGTCATAGTCCTTCAATATATCGATATCGCTTAACCAACTGTGTGAAATAGTTCCATTATTATTGATACTCAATCCGTGGACAGCCGCTGCAGAATTCGCTTCAGCAAGGAGAGTATTTGAACGATCAAGGTTCCCTTGAAGCTGCCTTACAATATTGGAAAGATCCTCAATCTGTTCGTCTATATTTTGCTTGGTGTAACGAATTCCCTCATACCTAGAAGCAAAGGCATCTGCCGCTTTGCCCGTCCATGGCTTAGCACCGTGAAGGAGCGTTTGCACCATCACGTCACACGTCCGTGACATCTCCGAAAGCGAATCGCCGACCGCGAGCAATCGGCTCTTCAAAGGTTGAAATGTACTAGATGTAAATGGCGCTCGCATCGCTGTCTAGTCCGTTTCGGTCGATCTCCGACGCACCATTGATAGGGGCGGGAGATTTGGTATCTAGCCACCGCTCTCTCAGGCCGAAACTCTGGCATCTATTCTCTGTTTGGGAACGGCCAGATACGTGTATCAGCGTCTTGCCATGTGGACATATCATCTATCCTATAGGTACCCTGACCGAAGATGCTCTGGCCGGCGGTTCAGTCTACGTATCGGCACGGCGATGACGGCGTTTCGGAACGCCACCACCCATTCCGCCCGACTTCGTAGTTCGTTCAGGCGTCAGCTCTGCATCGAGCGCTGGATGGATGTCTCGGCGCTCTGGTAGGTGGTGGCGGCGTGGCTGAGGAGGGTGGAGATGCCGGTCAGCGCTTCTTGGACCTGCTTGGCACCGCTCTGCCACTCCTGCCAGAGCTGCTGGAAGCTGCTGGAAGCTGCGCCCTCCCATGTAGCGGCAACCGGCTCGACCTGCCGCCGCATGGCGTCAAGCTGTGCCTGGACCTGGTCGCTGCCCGTCTTGAGCGACTGCGACAGGCTGACCAGCTCCTCCGAGGTGACCTTGAGCATGCCCATTGTTCCGTCCTCCCGTCGTCTGTGGTCCACCGCGTCTCGGTGGTGTTCACGCCGTCCTCGGATCTGCGTCGACCCTGAAGCCCGGCAGGCACACTATGCGGGTTCATCCGGCGGAAGCCGAGGGGATCGATCCCGCCGGCAGGGGGCGCATCCCTGGTAGCGAGCCCCGGCCGCCCGATCTGCTATGTAGCACATATGATGCTACACTATGTCTATGACGAGGATCGGGGTACGCGAGCTCCGGCAGCACGCGAGCCGGTACCTGCTCAGGGTGAAGGCCGGGGAGACGGTGGAGATCACCGAGCGGGGCCGGCTGGTCGCGCTGCTGGTCGCCCCCGGGGTGGCGGCATCCGCCCGGGATCGGCTGGTGCGGTCGGGCCGGCTCTCGCCGGCCACCTCCTCCTTCGAGCTCCCGGCCCCGCGGTCCCACCCGGTGGGAGCGCTCTCCACGGACGAAGCCCTAGCGGAGGGCCGTGAGGAGCGGCTGCGGTGATCTACCTCGATACGTCGGCACTGCTCAAGATACTGTTCCACGAGCGCGAGAGTGGAGTGTTGGCCCGGTGGCTCACGTCCCGGGCCGACGTCCCGAAGGTCAGCAGCGAGCTCTGCCAGGTGGAGGCCGTCCGGGCCTGCCGCCGCATTGACGAAGGCGCCGTGCCGAGCGCCGTGCGCCTGCTGTCCGGTCTCGACCTCGTCCCGATCACCAAGGAGATCATCGAACGGGCTGCGCTCGTCGGTGCACCGAGCCTACGGAGCCTCGACGCCATCCACTTGGCCAGCGCACTGCTGCTCCGAGCCGATCTCTCGTCGTTCGTCGCCTACGACCGGCGCCTGCAGGAGGCCGCCGAGGCGGAGAACCTGGCTGTGGTAGCCCCCATCTGACCGGTGGCGGCTCACGCTCCTCGGCGCCCGACCAGACGCTGGACCGGGAGCTGACGCCGTCGGTGCTCGCGACGTCTATGAGACGGGATCCAGCAGGCGCAGGTCGGAGACCGTCACGCACCGCGTGTCGAGAGCGAAGGCGGCGATGCGGTGCCGGCGGGTGACCGCCCTCCCGTCGTTGCTGCCGATCACCCCCACCACATGCCGGGCCATCTTGGTGGCCAGGCCGTCGATGAGATCCTCCGCCTTCTTGGGTTTGATCGCCAGCCGGTCGCAGAGCTCGCCCGTCGAGGGGACGACGTACGCCTTCAGCCGGGGATTGCGCAGACGCGGTTCGCACAGCGCCACCAGCATGCGAGTCTCGAGCTCGTTCAGCCCGAGCATCTCTCGAAGCCCTACGGTGGAAAGATCACGCAGATCGTCCTCTTCGTCTTCCTCGGGAGGGAGCGGAGGCCGAGGGGTGGGGGGCGTGGCGAAAGACAGCGTCCGGTGCACCGGCGTGAGGACGTGCACCGAGCCGTACGCGCCGCTCGGGAGGATGAGCGGGTCGGCACCGGCCGAGATACGGGCCTCGAACCCTCCATCGACTTCAATGTCAAGGGCACAGCGAGATCCGTCGTTGTGCAATTCCCAACGATTGTCCACCCAGCGGAACGAACCGGCCCGACGATGCATGAACGGGTCGTCGATCCCGATCCGAACCGTGGCTGACCTTCCACGCCCGAACGTGAGGTCCCCTCCCGCTGCCGCCGTGTAGCTGACCTGGTCGTACACCACCACCAAGACGCCCGGGGCCCGCCCACTCCGGCGATCCATCGGCTCCATCCTCCCACGTGTCACCGATGCCCCCGGTGGACCGTCACACACCAATTGACAACTCTTGAAACAGGGATATATCCCATCCCTGCACGTGAACGCAACCAAGTGTGGCATCGCAGGCGACGCCCGTGCAATAGCAACCGCGGATCGGGATCGGCACCTAGCCCTTCTGCAAGAATGACGTGGCCATGGCACGGGACCGTGAGAGCAGCAACCCATTCCAGGTCCAGGGGTACCGGGACGTGTCCCAGATAGGCCGCGGCGCCTCGAGCACCGTGTACAAGGGGTACGACCCCGAGCTCTCGAGGTGGGTGGCTATCAAGGTGCTCCTCACGGACGACCCGGACGACCCGGCACGGAAGCGGTTCCGGCGCGAGGGAGAGATCACGGCCAAGCTGGGCAAGCACCCGCACATCGTCCAGGTGTTCGGGACCGGGTTTGCAGGGTCGGGCTCTCCCTACGTGGTCATGGAATTCTTCGAGCAGGGTTCCATCGGCGACAGGCTCCGGAGCTCCGGGGCATTCACCGTCGAGGAGACGCTCGACATCGGGGAGAAGATCGCCGACGCGGTATCGGCCGCTCATCGGGCAGGGGTGCTGCACCGCGACATCAAGCCGCAGAACATCCTTCTCTCCGAGTACGGACCCGCGCTCGGCGACTTCGGCATCGCCCGCACCTCAGCCAACCTCGAGTGGTCGCAGAGCCTCGACCAGCTCACGCCCATGCACGCCGCTCCAGAAATCCTCCTCGGCGGAACCTCTACCGTGCAGTCCGATCTCTACGCGCTGGGTTCGACCTTGTACGCCATGCTCGCCGGCCGGCCGCCGTTCGCCGGTTCTCCAGGTGAAGCGCCGCTGCGGTACCAGGTCCGTGTGGTACAGGAACCGGTCCCGCCGATCCCCCGGGCCGACCTGCCACCCTCGGTGGTCGAAGCCATCGAGTGCGCGCTCGCCAAGAACCCGGCAGACAGGTACGGCTCGGCCATCGAGCTTCGTGACGTACTCCGCTCGTGCCAGCACCACGCTGGCGACGTTTCGCCCGCACCACGCTCGCCGGCCGCACCGATCGACGTGGCCGACCCTGCGACCCTCGCGCCGCCGCAAGAGCACTTTGGGGCCGCCATTGCATCCCTGTCACAGGCTTCGCCGACCACCGCGGGTTCGGCTGCCGGTGACCAGACGGTCACCCGGTCTGATAGAGGGACGAGCGCACCGCCCTCTCCGTCCCCGTCTCCAGGTGCTGCCGTCGCCTCAGCGGGCGCCACCGCGCCGAGCCCACCAGATCGGCCTGCCGCCTCTCACGACATCGTGGCTCCGCTCGGGAACATGGTTCCGGAAGGCGGTGGTGGGGAACTCACCATCCAGCGACCAATCTCGACGCTGGCCACGACCGCGACCTCCGACACCCCCGACCTGGGTCCAGGCAGGCGACGTCGCAACCTCCTCGTTGCCGGTGGGGCGTCGGTCCTGGTCGTCGCAGCCGGCGTCGGAGCCCTCGTGCTGCTCGGCAAGCCGGCGCCGGCGAAAATCCCGGTCAAGAAGGAGTACACCATCACCACGACCAACACCGACAAACCGACCGACGTCAAGCTCGTGCCAGCAGGTACGGGCGCCACGCTCGAGTGGACCGACCCGACGAACGGGCGTTCCGAGTTCCTCGTCTACGAGATCGGGTCCGCAGGGAGCAAGATCGCCGGCGTGACGCCCGCCGGCACGTCCCGTCTCGCCCTACCCGACGTCAGGCCGGCGTCCACCCAGGACTGCTTCGAGGTGCGGGCGCGCATCAACAAGCACACGGTGGGAGCACCGGCCCAGTGGTGCCCCAGCGGTGAGTCGGTGTCTGGCGGCTGACGCCGGTCTACCCGCGCGGATCCCGCGCGAAGTCGGATCGCCGGCGGAGCATGCCGGACCGTCGCTAGACCCCGTGGCTGGCCGATCACGGTGCGGCGTGGCGACGGAACAGCACCCGGAGGTCGAGCGCCCTCCGCAAGCGACCCCACCGGCTGAGCGCCCGACCGGAGACGGCGGCCAGGGAGTCGGCGCAGCTCCACGCGGTGTCGGCATCACCAGACCCCGGCGGTCGATCCGAGTAGCGGGCCGCGTTGCTCAGCCTCCCGATCGACGCCAGGGAGGTCTCGGCTTCGGCACCCAGCCGATCCGTCCCTGATGACGCGACCTCCGCTGCGGTCTGCGAGGCCCGGTGGCGCACGCCGACCGTGGCCAGGACGTCGAGGGACTCCTCCCACGCCCCGAGCACCCGCCGGCGGGGATCGGCCGCCGAGCGCCGGCGCTGCCGGCGACGACGTCGGACCGACCACACGGCGAGCGCCGACAGCGCCACAAGCAGCATCAGGGTACCCACCACGATGCCCAACACCACCCCCGCCACCACCCACGAGGAGCCCTGTTGCTGATGGAGCTGGGACGGCGTGGCCCGCTCCACCGGCGTCCCGCCGGTCGGTGCCGTCACGTTGGTGTGGTGCAATTGGGACGAACCCTGGTCGGTCTTGTCGGCCGGCGGCGTGGGGCCGTTGCGCAGCGTCGGGTAGAAGGGCACCCAGCCGGCGCCGACGAAGTCGACCTCCACCCAGGCGTAGGCGTCGTCCGGGCGGATCCGGTACGTGCCGTGGCCGAGCGAGTGGCCGGCGTGGAACCCCACCACCACCCGGGCCTTCATCCCCAGTGCCTCCGCCATGAGGGCGCAGGCCGCCGCGGCCTGCTCGTAGGTGCCGGTCCCACCGTCCTGGCTCTTGGGTCCCTGCAGGAAGTTCAAGAGCACCTGGATGTCCGATCCTGACGGCGCCTTCGGGTTGTACGAGAAGCGCTGTGAGAAGGCGGCCGCCAACTCGGTGGCACGTTGACAGGGCGACGTCGCCCCGCCCGCGTACTGGGTGGCCAGCGAGGAGATGAGGGGGGGCAGTGACGGAACCTCCCCCGGCGAGAACGGCACGGCCTGGTCCAGCCGGCAGTCCTGTGTCGGGACCTCCGAGGTCACCTGGTAACGCAGCCCGCGGGTGGATCCGATGGCCGCCAGCACCCCGGTCGAGGGATCCACCACGGCTCGGGTACCGGTGATCTGGACCGGGCGAACTGCCGCCGGCAACCACGGCCCGGGCAGCGAGTCGATCCGGACGTCCTGGCGAACCGTGGTGGTCCGCCCCCGTACCGTTCCGGAGGGCAGCTCGGTGCCGGCGAGCGTGAACCGGCTCGAGTCGGTCCAGCCGTTCACTGTGCTGTAGTGGTCGAGCACGGCCAGGCGCAGGCTGCGGGCCGGCCCGGTCCAGCGGACCGTCAGCAACGGCGATCCGTGGGGATCGAGTGCCCACACGCTCAACTGATCGAGCGGGTCGATGGCCGACGCCGGGGTGACCGGCGGGACCCGGGTCGTGCGAGGGTTGTACGGGGGTCCAGACCCCACGAGCGGGAGTGCCGGGCCGAGGAGGGCTGCCACTACCACGACGACCGCCAGGCAACCGGCGATCTCCGCCCCCCGCCGACGTCGTGCACCGGCATCGCCAACCTGCTCCACGACGACGGGACGAGCCGTGGCCCCGGCCAGCAGCAGGGCGACTCCCAGGAAGGCGCCGCTGGTGACCAGCCTCGATCCCAGTCCACCGATCCCGAAGAGCAGCGTCAGCCCGTACGCCAGGACCGGCGGGACCGCGCCGGCGAGCGGCCACGGCGAGCGCAGCACCAGCTCCGCCCCTGCCAGGACGGCCAGCCAGGTGAGCACCACCGGCAGCACCAGGTACTCCCCCTGTGCCGGCACCGGCAACGGCACAGAGAGGATGGCGGCCCAGCCGTTGACGACGCCGTCGACGATCCCGCTCGGTGCGCTGGCGCTCGGGATCACTGCAGCCACGGTGTCGTGCAGCGCCACCACCGCCACGTACCACACCCCCAGCACGAGCGACACGACGATCCCGATCCCGGCACCGGCCGGGCGACGCAGGCGAAAGAAGACCGCCACTGCGCCGGGCAGGACGGCCGCGACGGCGACCCGCCCGACCACGGGCCCCCACCCGAACACCCGATGCCACTCGATCCCACCCAGGAAGGCGAGCGCGACCAGGCACCCGACTCGCCACAGGTCGGCCCGAGTGACGCGGTTGGACTTCGCCGAACTCGAGGGAGCGGAGGCACCCCCGGACCCGGTACCCCGCTCGGGTCGCGTCCTGGTCGCCGGGCCCGCCTCGGTCACACCAGCCGTGCTCACCGGAAGCCCACCTGCTCCCAGTAGGCCCCGAACGCTGCGGCCGTCGCCACCCGGATCACCCTCAGGTGCGGCGGGACCGGCACCGGCACCTCGTCGGCACCGTCGGCGACCACCGCCACCACCCCGCGGCTGTAGCGAGCACCGAGCGCGCCGAGCGCCGTCAGCTCGTCGACCGCTGCGGCGCCGATCACCGCGAGGAGGACGTCGCCCCGTCGCTCGGCTGCCAGGTGGTTCACCACCGTGAGCAGTGCTCCCTCCCCGGTCTGCACCCCGGCCAGGAGGTCGAGCATCGCCCGGGCATCCTCGCCCACCCCCCGGCCCCGCACCGACTCGCCGCCGGTGGTGACCAGGCGTAGCGGGAGGCGGGCTGCGGTCACGACTGCCACCAGGGAGGCCGCCACCTCCACCGCCTGCTCAAAGCCCTCGTCCGTGTGGCTGGCGGACGAGGTGTCCACCACCAGGGTGACCTGCGGCAGGCTGGTGTCCACGTGCTCGCGGACCATCAGCGTCCCCGTCCGAGCCGACGAGCGCCAGTGCACGTGCCGGAGGTCGTCGCCCGGCACATACTCGCGCAGGGCGTGAAAGGTGATGCTGCCGTGGGGGAGCCCGTCCCGGTCGGGGCCGTCGAGGCTCCGGGTGCGTCCCGTGGGGAGGGCCAGCAGCGGGTGAACTACCGGATGGACCCACAGCCGCTCGGTCGTGCCCAGGCGCTGCGTCGTGCGCCAGCAACCGAAGGGATCCTGCCGGGCCACGGTCAGGGGCCCGATGTCGATCACCGCCCGCCGGTCGGTGGGCAGGCGGTACGTGGTCCGGGTGGTGGCACCGGGTGGTAGCCGGGGCACGTCCACCGCCACCGTCCGGGGTCCGCACTGCTCCTCGGCCACCGTCGGGGACACCGCGATCCGTCCGGGATTCGTGATCTCGAGCAGGCCGAGGGCCACCTCGCCCCTGGTCACCCGGGCCGGTTCGATGAACCGCTGGATCCGGACGTGGGGCCGGCGCACCACCCATCCTGCGCCCAGCACCAGCACGGTCAGGCCACCGGCGGCCAGGATGCCGAGCTCGGGATAGTGGAGGGCGGCCGCGGCGGCGTACGCCAGCACCGTGGCGACGGCCACGGCGATGCCACGGTGGGTCAGCACGGGGTCAGGCCGGCGATGGCTGGGGCTGCTGGGGTACCGGCACGGCGTCCAGTACCCGGCGCACCACATCGGCGGCGGTGGTCCCTCTGAGCTCGGCATCCGGCTGGAGGATGATCCGATGGGCCAGCACGTGCACGGCCAGCGCCTTGGCGTCCTCCGGGACGGCGTACGCCCGGCCCGAGGCCGCAGCCAGGGCTCGCACCGCCCGCAAGAGGGCCAGCGAACCCCGGGGGCTCACCCCCAGGCGAACCTCGGGGAGCACCCGCGTCGCCGCCGAGAGGGCCACGATGTAGTCCTGCATCGGTTCGCTCACGTGCACCGTCGCTACCTGTTCGATCATGTGGACCACGTCGGACGCGCTCACGACCGGCTGCAGTGACCGGATGCGACGCCCGCCGTCGTCGTTGACCAGCACCTGGCGCTCGGCCGCAGCGTCGGGATAGCCGACCGAGATCCGCATCAGGAACCGGTCGAGCTGGGCCTCAGGCAACCGGTAGGTGCCGTCCATCTCGATCGGGTTCTGCGTGGCCACCACCACGAAGGGCCTGGGCACCGGACGGGCCACCCCGTCCACCGTGACCTGGCGCTCCTCCATCACCTCGAGGAGGGCCGACTGGGTCTTGGGCGAGGCCCGGTTGATCTCGTCGGCCACCACCACGTTGGCGAACACGCTGCCCGGGTGAAATTCGAACTGCCGGGTGCCCTGGTTGAAGACGGTCACCCCGGTGACGTCGGAGGGAAGGAGGTCCGGGGTGAACTGGATCCGTCCCCAGCTCCCGTGGATGGACGCCGCGAGTGCCCGCGCCACCGTGGTCTTGCCCACCCCCGGCACGTCCTCGATGAGGAGGTGCCCCTCGGCCAGGAGGCAGGTGACCACCAGCCGTATCGTCTCCGGCTTCCCCTTGATCACCTCCCCGATGTTGTTCGCAAGCGCCATGACTCGTGGAGAGAACATCTTTGAACTGGCATCGACAGGAGCCGGACTGGTCATCGCATTTCCCTCACTAACAGTGTTGCAGGTATGTTTCAACGGATTGATATGGATTGAAGTAGAGTTGATTCATCCAGCCGCGTCCAGGGATTGTTATCCATACTGCGGATGACAGCGTTGGAGATGTCCCTGGGCCAGGGGCCGCACTGCTGTACGCATTATTGATACCTGTTCCCGTGGTCCAACACGCCGCTTCAACCGGCGTGTTGCCCGGAACTTTTGCACACCCACCTTTCACCCACTTCGTATTGGGACACGCACTTGATGTTGCACCACAGTAAATCCTGTTTCCTGTCACCGGAGAGGGACAACTCCCAAACGCAGGCAGCGCTGTCGCCGTCATCGGCTTCAATCCCGATGCCGTGCTCACGTTGGCCCCATTCGTTGTACCGAATCCTGTTGACGTCACTATCAAGACTCCGGAATACGCTGCGGCAAAAAATGGAACGGTCACATTCAATGAGTGGCACCCTCCCGATGTCGATACATCCAACGGTCCGCCCGGACCTGTAAGGACCACATGGCAGCCAGTTACGGATGCACCATGTGGTGTCACGCCTATCGACAAACTGAGTGAGCGTCCCGTCCAGTGTGGCGATACCGTTGCCGTCGGTTGGCCTTGCGTAAGCACGGCGACAGTCGCTACTTGACCTGCGCCCCATGCCCGGTTGAGCGCGACGACACTAACGGTGTAGTTGGTCTCGTCGGCCAATCCAGTGACGCTGGCGGAGAATTTAGGACCGCCGGCGGCGGCTACCTTGACTGGGCTGCCGACTGCTGGTGTAAGCGTCACGGTGAACTCTGTCAGCGGGCTACCACCGGCACAGGACACGTCGCATGTCCACGACACCGCGACCGTACCCCTGGAACTTGCACTAGCAGTGAGGTTCGTGACGGCGAACGGGGTCGTGCTGGACGTCACCGCTTTCGAGGCTGTGGAAGGCTTGGAGGAGCCCCCAGCGTCGTTCGTTGCCGTCACGGTGAAGGTGTAGCTGGTCCCGAGGACGAGACCCTGCGCTGTGGTGAAGGTGGTGGAGGTCCCACTTGTCACTGCCACCGGCGCCAGTGAGGCGCCCGATGTGGGCTTGGCGGTCACGGTGTAACTGGCGATCTTGTGTCCCTCGCCTGTGGCCTTGGTCCAGCTCACAGCGATCGAGCCGTCCTTGTTGGCGGTGGCGATCACGTTGGAGGGCGGATCGGGAATTGTGCTCGTCGGGGTAACCGATGTCGTGGTCGCTGCGGAGCCCGTGGCGATGGCATTGGTGGCGGTGATGGAGAACGTGTACGAGGTGCCGTTCTTCAACCCCGACACCTGGATCGAGGTCTTGTCCGCACCCACCGCCTTCGATCCGCCGCCACCAGCCGACCACTTCACCGTGTACCCGGTGATCGGGCTGCCGTGTGTGGCGGGAGGCGTCCAAGAGACCGTCGCCGACTGGTCTCCAGCCTGGGCGGACGGACTCCCGGGTGCAGCGGGAGCGGACGCCGGCACGGTCGAGCCCGGAGCCGCCGGCGCAGTGCTCCCCGGACCCGAGCCGCCGCTGCCGGCGCCCTTTCCGGGGGTGGGCGCGATCGGCGTCGGGATGGTGGTCGGAGGCGGAGTCGGGATCGTGACCGGGGGCGTGCTGATTGTCGCCTTGTTGGTAGGGACATTGGGGTCCGCCTTGTCAATGCGGTTCACCTGCCCGTCGGATGCCACCGAATACGCCGTCGGCGTGTCGGGGTCGTTGATGAAGAGAGCGCCGTTCTGCACGTCGACGGAGATCGGCGCGCTCCCACTGGCGACCTTGATCGGTGTGCCAACCTGCTGGCCACTGTCGCTGAGCACCACGACCTCGCCGTCGGAGAGATCGGGCACGTACACCCGTTCGGCAAAGGGGACCGGGGCGCCCAGGTGATCGCCGGACCTCCCGTTGAGATCCACCACGCTGCTCTCCTCGCCCTTGATGAGGACGACCTTGCCGCCGACACACAGTGGCACGACGGATCCCTGGACTGTAGGGGCGACAATCGGCTGTCGCCCCGCTGTCCGAGGCAGGCTGACCGCGGTGCCTGGCACACCCCTGGGGGCGAGAAAGAACAACGACCGCGACTGGTCGAGCACTGCAGGCGTCCCGTTGACCGACGAGAGAAGCACATCGTCGCCAGGGGCCACCACGGAGCTCTTGACCTCATGCGCCTGGAGTTTTCCACCTTGGTAGTCGAGACTCGTCATGGCGCCGGTGCTTTTCCGTTCGGTCCACAGGCTGTCGCTGCCGTCGACAACCGAAGGGCTCAGGCCGGCCCCGACCTGCGTCGTCGCCACCGTCTGACCGCTCACCGGGTCACTCACGTCGATACGGCCAGTCCTGCGATGCACCACATAGAACGTGCCCCCGGGGCCCGGCAGGACCTGATTGATCGCGTCAGGTTCGCCGGCTGTGCCGAGCGAGCCCGTGCTCAGGTGGCGATCGTTCACGACCTTGAGGTTCCCGACGTCGATCGAGCCTGCCTCCCCGGTCCTGCCGTCGATGAGCAGTGCGTTCTGCCCCGACTGCACAACGTCGAGAGGATCACCTGTGGAATTGACATTCAAGCGGAAGTCGAGCTGCCCGGTCTCGCCGTTCGCCAACGCGACCTGCCCCGGCTGGCTGGTGGAGAGCCACCCGTGCCCCGTCAGCAGGTTGAGGAGCTTCGAGTGCTCCGGTGCGCCGAAGGCGATCGCCAGCGACCCGGCCAGCACGGCCACCGCGGCCCCGACCGTGAGGAAGCCACGATTGCCGCGCAACGCGCGGGGGCGAGCGCCCAGCATGCTCACGGCTTCACCCTCACCAGTCCGTCACCGGTCACTGGGTCCCCCCGACCACCGTCACGTCGCCCTGTCACCGGAGAAGATACCGGAGTCTCGGACACGTCCACGGGGGATACATCCCCGATGCATCGCGTCGGCGCGCTCACGTCACCGACCCCCCGTTCGCTGCCACGCCTCGGACGGCGGTGACGGCACCTGTGACTGCCGAGTCGACGGCGCGCTCCACTGCCGCCACGAGAGGCCGGCTCGGACGGGGGAGCCCGGCGAAGTACCGGCGGGACGAGTCGGGCAGCCACAGCAGCCCGATCACGCACAGCGCCAGAGCCACCGGGAGGATGACGCCAGGTTCACCGTGTCCGGCCACGATGGCGTCCACCAGGTACACCAGCGCCGCGCCGGTGGCGAAGACCCGCGCCGTAGCGTCCCCCGCCGCCAGCCGTCGGCTCAGGTAGAGGACGCCGAGGGCGATGACCACCTGTAGCACCCCGTAGACGGCGAGCGATGGTTCGTACGCGGCGAGTGGCAGGAAGAGCAGGCCCACCAGCAGCATCGCCACCGCCACCACGACCATCAGCACGCGTGCGGCGACCACGCCAGTCGGCTCTGCACCGTACCGTGCGTCCTCTCCGGTGAAATAGCTCCGCACGACCGGGTCGAGTCCGAGCATGCCGGCAGCTCCGAGCGCCAGAAGCCCTGCGAGCACCCACCCGAGATCTCTCGCCCCGGTGAGCAGGCAAGCGGCCGCGGCGGAAAGACAGAGCACGATGGCGATGACTCGCGCGACTCGGTCACCCTGCTGGATCCGCCGAGCGAGGTAGAGGCATCCGAGCCCGAAGGCGAGTGGGACCAGGAGCAGCACCAAGACAAAGACCCCGAATGCCGTGTCGAACCCGTTCCCGAACGAGAAGAAGGCCAGCGAGTCCACGAGGAGCAAGAGCGACGGCACCACGATCACCAGGCCGACGAGGGACAGCAGCGCGACAACGATCCAGAGGCGCGGTGGCATCTCCTGCGTCGGTGGCTCGCTCGGGTTCGACCACCGTCCTTCACTGTGATCGGCCTGGGGCTGGAGGTCCACGAACGCAGGCGCCTGCCTCTCGTTCCCGCCGTTCGGCGCGGACCGTGCTCCGGGAGATTCGGTGACCGCCGATCCGCACACCGAGCAGTACCGGTCCCCGGACGTTACCGGCGAACCACAACCGGTGCAGTACATCTGTCGCAGCCTCCTTCTCGCTTGCCTAACCGGCCGGCGTGGCGCCGGTGCCGGACAGGAACTCGGTGATCGCCTGGGCCAGCGCCGCCGCCGCCTGACGCTGGAATGTGGGCGTCACCAGCAACGCCGCGTCGGTGGCGTTCTGCATGTTGCCGCACTCGATCAACACCTTGGGAACAGTGGTGAGGTTGAGCCCGGCGAGGTCGTCTCGGTACACGATGCCGTCGGTGCCGTCGTAGGTGCTCACCGGCATGCCGGTCACGGAGAGGAACGCTGTGCGCACGTCATGGCCGAAGGCATCCGACGAGGCGATCACCCCGTCGTTCGTCCCGTCGGCCACCGGCTCCAGGACCGCGAACCCTCGCCCTGAGACGGGCCCGCCGTCGGCATGGATGTCGATGGCCACGTCGGCATGGGCGTCGTCGATGATCTGTGCACGTTGGGTAATACAGGGGCCGACGCCTGTGTTGGATGTGCGGGTCATCACGACGTGCGCACCTTCTGCTTCGAGGTCGGACGTCAGGTACTGGGCTACGTTGAAGTTGAACTGGGCCTCGGTGTAGCCGCCCGCCGTCTGGGTTCCCGTGGTATCGCAGGCCTCGTCCTCGCGACCGTTCCAGACGGTCTGGTCGATGTACGACGGATCGGTGTAGTTCCGGCCGTTGTGACCGGGATCGATGCCGACCACGTCTCCGGCAAGCGGTGACGGCGCGGTGGTCGTGGTCACTGCCGATTCCGTTGGCGACGACCCGCCGGTGGAGGCTCCCGTCTCCAACGTGGTCGCCCCGGCTGCAGCCGGGCTCTTCGGGGCGCGGTGGCCCTTGGGTGCCACACCGCGTCCACCGGCCGCCATGGCGGCACCCAGCCCCGTCCCCACTGCCAGCACGGCTACCACAACCAGGACGGCGGTTGCCTTGCGCCGCCTTGCAGCATGCCTGGCCACCGGATCAGACCTGGTTGGGTGTCCACGTCGGGAGTCCGTACGTCGTCGCCACCGGGTTCCACTCGCTGACAAACGTCTGCTTCGCTGTGTTTGCCTGCTGGTCGGTCTGCTGCGCAGCCTGGTAGTTGGCGTCGGCATAGTCGTCCTGGACGCAACCCGAGGTTGTCGATGTCGTCAACGATGTGGCTGTGTATGTGTCGATGCCTGTGTACCGGTCCATCTCGTCCTGCGCCCACTGCGCGTAGGAGTTGTCCGAGCTCTCCGAGCTCTCCCAGGCGGTGGACAGCGCCAGGATGAGCTGGCTGGAGCTGGGCAATGCGGAGAACTGGTCGTCATCGAGCTGCTGAAGGAGCTCGTTCCGCTGCGTGGCGGCGTTGCTCAATGCCTCCTGAGCACCGGAGAGGTCGCCGCACGCTGAGATCGCGGCCACCGCGGCCACCACGCCGGAACGTTCGTTGGCGCTCTGCGAGAGGAGGCTCGAAAGCGTGCCGGCCTCCTCCGCCGCGATCGGGTTGGTGGTGCTGGTCGGCACCGTCGGTGACGGTGCAGTGGTACCCGTGGTGACCGCGCTGGCCGCAGGCAGCGTCGTGGCGCTCCTTCGGGCAGCTTGCGTCGCTGTGGAGAGGGCGGACGGGCCCTGGTCGTCGTGGTGCACAGCCAGCAGAGCCGCACCGACTGCGGCGCCGGCGACGACCACGGCCGCAGCGATCACCACCGGTGCGACCCAACGCCGCGGCGGACGCCGTGCGTACACGGGAGGGGGCGCTTGGGCCACGGGAGCCAGGCTCCTTCCCGCCGTCGTCCGCGCCACCAGGCGCTGGGTCACTGTCTCGGGCGGTGTCGGCCCGCCACCGCCAGCAACGCGCTCCTCGCCGGTCGGAGGGGCAGGATCCGGTGGTACGGACGGCGTCGACCCGAACGGCGCATCCACCTCGGGCTCCTCGGCGGTCGGCACCTGTGCGACCGACGGCTCCACTACCCCGGTCGATTCTCCGGTCAGCCAGTTGAACGACGGTCCACCCGTCACCGGTTGCTGGGTCCCGCTGGCCCTGGATGTCCGGTCCCTTCCCGGCGAGGGGTCAGGTCCCTCGTCGACCTCCGATACGTCATCTTGAACGTCATCGTCGGCAAGTGACGCCCCGCACGTCCGGCAGTACCGGGCGTCCAGTCCCGCCAGGTGCCCGTGAGGGCAGGTCCGCCGCAACTCGGTCCCGCAGGTCCGGCAGAAGCGCGCATTCGGGGCTGCCCCTACCAGCTCATGGCCGTTCTCACAGATCAGTCGCACGTCACGAGCCCCCGCAATCAGCGGAACCCGCCAGCGTGGCGCTGACCATCATCGCCTCCCTCCGACGTGCGTCCTCCGAGTCGGCCGCCACAGCCACGCTGGGGGGCCTGTTACCGCCGCTGTCATCGTGACAGCGCACCGCACAACTGACACGGGGATCGATCCCCCCGGTCTCGTGTGCGGCGGAGCGCCCATGACGCAACAAGATGGTGCAGAGATGCAAGACACTGCCCGACATGTGGCGACGGCATCCGGTAATGAGAGACGTCGTCCCGACATCCGGTAGATTCGGCCAGGTGGCCCTATGTTGTGCTGGCGTGTGAGAAGAAGTCGCCGAGCGTCACGTTCGGGTTATCCGCGCAGTAGTACGGCACTTCAGGTTCCCCGAGCGGCGTCGCGTAGGACGGTTTGTGGTACTGCGAAGCGAGCTGGCTGATCACTTGCTGCTGCGCTGTAGGCGATGCTTTCATGAAGTCTTGACAAGTCGACGATGCTGAGAGCGCTGTACTGCCGCATGCCGACAAGAGGGCTCCGCCGGCGGCCACGAGCATTGCCACCAACAACGTCGACAACGATCGCTTCATCACCGCTCCTGTCCTCCCATGTCCATCATCTCTTTTGTGGTGGTAGGGCGCAGCGTAATGAGAGCAAGCCAGAACGTCGACGGGATCGATCCCGGCCTTCCATGGCGTTGGGTGTGCCTCGAACCCGCCACGGTGCCCCGCGTCTCGCTCCGCTCCCACCCAAGGACTGCGCCGCCGAGGCCGAGGATCTCGTCGTGGCCGCCCCATCCTGACCCCCCGGGTCAAGCGGCGCGATCTCACAGGAGGCCCACAGCGGGAGCCCAGGGAGCCCGGAGCGCGCCCCGTCACAGTGCCCGCATGACCGGAACCATGCTCCTCACACGCCCGGGCCCGAGGCCACCCGAAGCGGCCCCGGGCCAGCCCGCCGCCGGCCGCCCGTCCACCCGCGTGCGATGGCCCGAGATCGCGGTGGCCGCCGCCGGCTTCGCCGCCCTGTGCGCCCTCGTGCTCACGAAGGCCACGTCGATGCTCGAGCCGGACGACTACGCCTACCAGGCTTCGATCGTGGCGCTGAGCCAGGGGCACGTCCTGCTCACCACCGCCCAGTACCACCAGCTCTCCCGCTCCCTGGGCGACGGCGGCACGTCCATCCCCCAGTGGGTCCACCTGCCCGACGGCCGGTGGATGAGCCAGAAGAACCCGGGCTACCCGTTCCTGGCGGTCGTCTTCTACGTGATCGGCGCCCTCCGCCTGGCGCCCCTCTTCTACGGCGCGCTGGCCAGCGGCGCGCTCTTCGTGGGCGCCCGCCGCTGGCTCGGGGCGTGGGGCGGCACCATCGCCGTCCTCCTCTTCTGCACCTCGGGCGCGGCCATCACCTTCGCCTGGCGGCCCACGATGGAGACCTTCACGGACGCCTCGCTGGTGGCCGCCGGCGCGGGCCTGCTGCTCTGGACCATGCTCGCCACCGACGCGCCGCAGCGGCGGCGCCTCGTCGCCGGGCTGGGCGCCTTCCTGGCGCTCGAGGCGGCCACCTTCACCCGCTACACGGACGTGCTGGAGCTGGTGGTGGCCGCGGCGGTGGCGCTGCTGCTCGCCCGGCGGTGCGGCCTCCGGTGGCGCACCGTGGGCGCCTGGATGGCCACCGTCGCCGCGTCCGGCGTGGGCGTCCTCGCCTTCAACGCCGTGGTCTACGGCGCACCGCTGCGGACCGGCTACGCCTCGGGGCTCATCTCCTTCTCCTTCACCGCCATCGGGCCCAACCTCGTCCACATGCCGTGGAAGCTGGTCGCCGCCATGCCGGTGGCGGTCGTGGCCGGCGCCGCCGTCCTCTGGATCGTCGGCCGCGCCCTCGCGCCCGAGCTCGACCTGCCGGTGGACCGGGCCGACGTCCCGGCTCGGCGTCGCGACGTCGCGGTGGCGTTGGCGCTCGTGGGCGGCTGGATCGCCATGTGGGGCCTCTACCTGGCCTACACATGGACGGTGGGCCAGGCCGGCGCCGACCCCGTGCACGTCGTGCGGTTCTACGTGCCGGCCCTGGGCCCGGTGGCGCTCCTGGCCGCATGGGCGCTCGTCAGGCTCCCGGTGGTGGTCTGGGCGGCCGCCGTGCTCGCCCTGCTCGGCGCCGGCGTCGCCTCGTTCCACGTGATGAGCGCGGCGGGCGGGCCGGGCGGCGGACCGCTCGGCCACCTGCCCGGGTCCGGCGGCCTCCCCGGAGGTCCCGGAGGACCCGGAGGCTCGGCC
>JBOGGH010000008.1:0-19426 GCA_050743905.1 Acidimicrobiales bacterium | reverse complement strand
CCACCGATCCCGAAGGCAGCACGATCGGCCGGGACGATCGGTCCGGGGTCGAGGGATGCGCACCAGTATCGAGCGTCCGATGTGGCGCGGCTTTGGTGAACGGCTGCGTGCTGGTTGGCGAGGTGGCGTTCGGCGCGCGAAGACCTCGGGCTGGGAGAGTCGGCTGAGCTGGTGGGGTCGGCTCGGCCGGGAGAACGAGGACCCAGCCGGGGTAGATCCAGTTCGGGTCACCGAAGGCGGCCCCGCCGGGCTCGGGCCGGCCCGCGTTGAGCGACCAGATCTCCGACCACTTGAGGGGGTCGCCGAGCTGGCGTGTGGCGATCCCCCAGAGGGTGTCGCCGGGCTGGACGGTGTAGGGCACGGTGGCCTGGGAGACGCTCGGCACCGCCGCGTCGTCGGGAGCCGGTGAGGGCACCGGTGCCGGGGCGGGCACCGGGCCAGGGGTGGTGTCGGCGGCCAGGACGGCGGTGACCGGCACCGGGCGGACGGGTACCCCGAGGGCGGTGGTGAGCGAGCCCGACGGCGAGCTGGTGGCCGGCCGGGGGAAGGCCATGACCAGCGCGACGACGACCGCAGCGACCAGGTGGCCGATGAGCGGCTGGAGCGGGCCGGCGGGCGCGAGGTGCCCGACGCGCCGACCGCGTCCGGCCGCCCACACCTCGGCCAGGACCGAGAGCGAGAAGTCGGCCCACACGAGCCACGCCAGGCAGGCCAGGACGTCGATCAACGCCTGGTCGGGGATGCCCTGGCGCCCCAGGGCACCAGTGAGCTGCGACCAGCTCGGCACCGAGCGGGGCAAGGGCCACCCGACGAAGTGCACCAGTGCCCAGGGCACCGCGACCACGAGCCCCAAGAGCACGACAAAGGCACAGAGCCCCCGGGCGAAGGTGGCGATCCGGGTCATGTGCCCGGACCCTCTACGCCGTGCTCGGCCACCGCGCTGGCGCTGCCGGTGACGGTCATAGAGCTGATGTGGACCAGGCCGAGGATCTGCATCGGTTGGGTGATCGAGACGGTGACCTCGACCTCGTCGCCGTGGACCGCGACCGTTCCGCGGTGGCCGGTGGTCGCCAGGTAGGACTCGGCCGCTTGGTCGGCCTGGGCCGGGTCGAGCACGACCTGGCCGGTCGAGCGGAACTGGGCGAGGTCGATCGCCTGGGCACCGGCCCGGGCCGCCGCCTGGGCTTCGTCGATAGCCTGCACCCGGGCCGCCAGGGTGAGCCCGCCGTCGAGCACGAGCCCGGCCATCAAGAGCAACGCCAGGGTGAGGACGACGACGAAGGCCGTCACCGTCCCGCCCTCGCCACCGGGGCCTGCCCGTACTGTTGCCCTGCGCCGGGTCGTCATGCTGTCACCGCCCGGTAGCGGTCGATGGGCGACACCGCGCGGTCGCTCACCGTCTCGGTCATCGCCAGCCCGAGCCCGGCCGCCCCGGAGAGGGAGACCGAACAGGTCAGGGTCACTGCCACCGACCCGCCCGCCTGGAAGTCGGACGTGTCGACGACCACGTCGAGGTGGGTACAGGTGGTGTGGGCCGAGCCCAGCGCCGCGGTCGCGGTCTGGGTGGCCGTCGCTGTGGCGGTCGTCGGGTCGTCGGCCAGCGAGGCGGCCCGGGCGGCCTGGGCGGCGGCCCCGTCCACGCCGATACGGGCGCTGGCCAGCCGCCCGAGGGCGACCACGAAGACCAGGAAGACGATGAAGAGCGGGGTGAGGATGGCCAGCTCGGCAGCCACGCTGCCACGCTCGTCGTCTCGCGGGCGAAGCCATGCGGTCACGGGCCACCACCCCCGGTGATCCACCGCTCGGTCGGCCCGGTGGCGGTCGTGCGCACGGGCAGGTGGAGGAAGGGCAGCACGCCTTCGGTGCTTCCCGTGACGACGACGGTCGTGGTCGACGGCGTCCGGTCGGCGGAGACGCTCGGGTCCACCAGCACCGAGGGGCCGAGGTGGACCAGCAGGCTATGGGCCTCCTCGCGCGCCGCCTCGTCGCTGCCGCCCTGGACCCGCCCTGCCGCCAACCCCTGTTGGGCGACGGCTTGGGCAACGTGCTCGGCGTGCTCCCAGAGGGCGAACTGGACGACCAGGAGGACCAGGACGAGCAGGAGCGGCGTGGCGATTACCAGCTCGGCCGAGACCGAGCCGCGCTCGCCTCGTCCGTGGGCCTGCCGGCGCCGCATCGGCTCAGCCCCCTGTGCCTGTGCCGCCGGTCGAGATGCCGTGGGCCGTGGCCAGTATCTTGGCGGCGATGATCGCCACCACGGCCACCGCCAGGGCGACCAGCAACGCGGTGACCACGACCGTCTCGGTGGTGTAGCCCGCCTCCAGCCCGGCTCGCAGCGCGGCGAGCCGGGCTCGGAGCACGGCTACCAGATGACTGATGATGGTGAATAGTGAGAGCACGGCACCGCCTCCCCTTCCCGTGTGGTTCCTCTGTTGCGCGTTCGATCCGGTGTCACAGCCCACCGAGCACGTGCTCGATGGCCGGGTAGGCGATGAAGATGAGGAACCCGCCGAACAGGGCGACGACCGGCAGGCTCATCTTCTCGGTGGCCGCCTGGGCGGCCGACTCGGCCTCGGCGAGCTGGTGGGCGCGTAGTGACGCCGCCTTTGCCGTGAGCGACGTGCGGACCCGGGCGCCCTCGCTGCCCGCCAGCCCCACGCTGCCCGCCAGCTCGTGCAGTTCGGCCACCCCCAGGTCATCACCGAGGCGGCCGAGGGCGGCCCACGGCGTCTCACGGGCGAGGCGAGCCTCCTCCAGCGCTTGGCGCAACTGGTCGTAGGCCCAGCCGTCGCCCACGCTGGCGGCGTCGGTGAGCGCCGTCTCGATCCCGCCCCCCGCCGCCAAGTCGATGGTGACGAGATCCAAGAAGCTGCCGAGCGCGTGGCGCAGGTCGCGCCGACGGGCCTCGGCGTCGGCATGGAGTCCGAGAACGGGCACGACGAACCCGGCCGTGGCCAGGATGAGCGAGCCCCAGATCGGCAGGGCGAGCGGGAGATCCAGGCCGGCGACCCAGAGCAGCCCAGCCGTCGCCGGTACGAGCAGTAGGCCGACGACGGCCAGGGTCACCTGCTCGGCGAGCTGGCGCTCCGGGCTGCGACCGAGCACCGCCAGGTCGCGGCGCACCGCCGGCCACACCAGCGCGCCACCACCGGTGCCCAGCAGGGCGCGGGCCACCGGGCGCCCGAGCCGGGCGGTGAACCCGTCGGCCTCCTCGTCGGGTGCCGGCCGTTCGGGCTCGGGGGCCTGGCGCAACCGGGCGAGGGTGACGGCCAGGGTCGGCCGGGGCGGGGCGATGCCGCGGGCCACCAGCCAGAGCCCGGCCCCCAGGCCGGCACCGCAGCACAGGGCGACGATCACGACCGCACCTCGGTCGCACCCGGAGCCTCCGCCCGGAGTAGCCGGGCCGGTGGCGCCGAGCGGGCCATGCGGGCCAGCCAACTGAACGCGGCCCCGAAGACAAGGCCCACCACCACCAGCACGAGCTGCCCGGTGGCCGAGTCGTAGGGGGAGAGGTAGCCCCGGTCGAAGAGTGCCAGGAAGAGGACCAGGCCGACGGTCGCCCAGACGATGACCTTGGCCGAGGTCCGGGTGCGGGCGCGTCCCGCCTCCACCCGCAGGCGCATGGTCGCCTGCTCCCGGGCCGCCTGGGCCAGGTTGCCCAGCACATCACCCAACCGCTGGGCCTGGTGCTCGACCGCGAGGAGCAGGGCGGCGACCACCAGGTCGCAGGTCGGGTCGCTCACCTGGTCGGCGAAGGCCCGCAGCGCCGGCCCCAGGCGCTCGTGCTCCAGGCGGGCGGCGAGTGCTACGACCTCGGTCCGGATCGGCGGCGGCGCGGCGGCTGCGGTGGCCTCGATGGCCTGTTCGAGCCCGGCCGCGGCGGCCAGCGTGTCGCGGAGCATCTCGGTCCACGAGGCGATCGCTTCGATCTGGGCGATGGTCGCCGCCTGGGTACGCGCCGCGCGGATGGGCGACGGCAGCCAGAGGCAGGCGGCGGCAGCGAGCACAGCGCCGACCGGCCACCCGGTGACTGCCCCCACGAGCACGCCGGCCGCCCCTGCCGTGGCCAGGCGCACGGTGGGCCGACCGGCGCGCTGGCGGGCTGGTCGCGAGGCGCCCGGTGCCCGCTTGACGCCGCGCCAGCCGGCTAGCGCACCCACGATGCCGAGCCCGACGCCTGCGCCGAGCAGCGCCGCCAGCGCGCTCACGGCGCCCACCAGCCCTCGCGGCGCTCCAACAGCGATGCGTCGAAGCCGACTGCCTCCAACTGGTCGAGCGTCTCGTGGCGGAAAGGTGCGCCGGGGACCGCCCGGCCGCACGTCCCGGGCCGGAAGACCTCGTTGGAGGTCACCACCTGGCCCTCGCTGCCGACGACCTCGCGCACCGAGGTCACGTAGCGTTGCCGGCCGTCCTGGGCGAGATGGACGACGAAGTGCACCGCGCCCGCCACCAGCATGGCCGTGGCCTCGGCCGGGAGCCGTTCGGCCGCCTGCAGGGCGTAGGTGGCGAGCTTGGCGAAGGCACCCCGAGACGACGAGGCGTGGAGGGTGGCGAGCGACCCGTCGCACCCCTGGGACATGGCGTTGAGCAGGGCGACGACCTCTTGGCCTCTCGCCTCGCCCACGATCACCCGGTCCGGGCTCATCCGCAGTGCCCAGCGCACCAGCTCGGCCTGGGTGATCTCGCCCTGGCCCTCGATGTTGGCCTCCCGGGCCTCCAGGGCCACCGTGTCGGGATGGAGGTCCAGGTAGCGGTCGAGGCCCAGCTCGAAGGAGTCCTCGATGGTGACCAACCGCTCCCACGGGGGGATGTCGGCTGCCATCGCGCGGAGGAAGGTCGTCTTGCCCGCCCCGGTGCCGCCGGTGATGACGACGGACTTCTTCGCCAGCATGGCGGCCCGGCAGAACTCGCGCAGCGCCAGGTCGACGGTGCCCATGCCGACCAGGTCGTCGCCGGTGACCTTCAGGTGGCGGTGCCGGCGGATGGCCAGCGCCGGGCGGGCGGCCACCGCCATCACGGCGAAGAGGCGGGAGCCGTCGGG
The DNA here is from genome assembly GCA_050743905.1 of Acidimicrobiales bacterium. Lineage (GTDB taxonomy): Bacteria > Actinomycetota > Acidimicrobiia > Acidimicrobiales > RAAP-2 > JBOGGH01. The sequence goes on along the minus strand of JBOGGH010000008.1, from coordinate 14,385 downwards.
GAGTTGGAGGGAGAGCCGGGGGCAGCCGGCGTCGAAGCGTCGCTCGCCGATCCCAGTGCGCGCCGCCATCGTCCGCAGCAACCCGACCAGCGCCTCGTCCGAGTCGGCGATCGGGTCGACCTGCACCCGGCGGCCATCGGCGTAGCGGACCCAAACCTGATCGCAGCCGTTGGCGTTGACGTTCTCGATCGTCGGATCGTCCAGCAGCCGCTGGAGGCGGTCGAAGCCCCACAGCGAGTCGAAGACGGCTTGGGCCAGCGCGTCCTCGGCATCGGTGGTCGGGACGGCCTGGCCGGCGGCGAGCGCCCGGCGGGCCTTCTCGTCCAGCACCTCGCTGATGAGCTGGCGGCCGAGCGCTCGCTCGTCCTCGGGACCAAGCGCCGGCCGGCCGGCTGCTCGCTCTTCCCGCTGGCGGTCGGTCAGACGGGCGAGCACCGCGGCGCGGACCTCGCCGACCTGGCCGGGGTCGAAGGTCATCGGTCCACTTCCTGGGTCGCGGCGGGCACGGGTGCAGGGAGGACCGAGCCGGTAGGCGGTGATGCCGGCACGACCCGCCGGGCCACCTCGTCGGCCAGCGACCTGGCGGCCCGCACCAGCGGGGACCGGCTGAGCTGGCGGGAGGTCACCGGCACCGTGGCCAGCAGGCCGGCGGCGACGGGGTCCCAGGGCACCTCGCCCAGGACCTCGACCCCGAGGGCCTCGGCCACCTCGCCAGCCGGGTAGGGGCCGGGGCCGGTCAGCACCAGGCCCGGGGGAGACGGGTGGTCGGCCGCCTCCAGCCACGCAGCCAGTGCCTGGAGGTCGGCCAGGCGCGGGCGGACGACCAGCACCGCCAGGTGCGCCCGGCCGAACGTCTCGGCCGTAGGGGTCTGGGTCCCGAGCCGACCGCAGTCGGCCACCACGTCGACGTCCAGCTCGCCGAGCGTGGCCAGCAGGCCGGCCAAGAGGTCGAGCGCCGTGGCGGCCTGGCCGGCTGATGCCGGCCCGGCGAGCACCGGCGACCCGCCGGGCAGATCCCGGCAGTGGTCGAAGAAGAGGGCCGGGTCACAGGAGCGGCGGGCGGCGGCGGCCAGGCTCATGAGCCCGGCGTCGGCCGGCCAGCCGGCCTGGGCGGCCAGCGTGCCCCCGGCCGGGTCAAGCTCGCAGAGCAGCCGGGGCCGGTGCTCGGGCCAGGTGGCGGCGAGGAGGGTAGCGACGGTGGTCACCGAGCAGGACCGCACCGAGCCGAGGGCGACGACGCTCATCGGTGCCCCCTCATGTCCCGGCCTTGCGCGAGGGGAGCTGGACCAGGCTGACCTCGCCGGCGGCGGCGAGCACGGCGACCGAGGACGCCGTGTCCTGGCTGACGGCGAGGGAGACCACGGTGTCACCGCCCGAGCCCACGGCGGCCGTGTCGACCGCCACCACCGTGGCCACCGTCGGTGTCGAGGACATGCTCGGGGCCGTGGTGCGGGCATCCGAGCCTGTGCCGGCGGCCACTGGCACCACCGACACCCGGTCACCCGCGCTGAGCGACGGCGGGTACTGGCCGGCCTTCAGCCCGACGGCCACCAGGTCCCGGTCGCCCGACACCGCGCCGGGCGATCCCACCTGTGCGGCGGTGAGGAGGGTGCCGGCCACCAGCGGGACGGCGGCCGGCCGGCCGACCACGCTCGCCTGGTCGGCTGCCGGCACCGGCCGGATGCCCGAGCCCGCCGTCACCCGGACGGTGGCCAGATCGCCCGGGGTGACGAGGCGGCCGGCGGGGACCGACCGGGCGACCACCAGGACCTCCTGGCCCCCCGAGAGCCGGACCGAGGTGAGGGCGAAGGCCAGGGCGCAGACGACCACCAGCAGCACCCCGCCCACGATCCACGGGCGCTGGTGGCGACGGCCGGCGGCCGAGCTGGTGGGCAAGCGAGGCCGGGCGCCGGTCAGCGTTCGGTGGCCGTTCTGGGAGGTGGGCTCGGTCGCGGTGGGCATGGCGATCTCCTTCATGTCCCGGTGGTATTGAGCGCTTCGGACTGGGCGACCCGCACGGCGACCCGGCCGGCCGGCCCGGGGGCCTGGCCGAGGTCCCCGCCCCCCGCCGCCCCGGTCGCCCCCCAGGTGACGCCGTAGTCGACGGTGGCGGTGACCTGGTAGGCGCCGCCGGGCTGCCCGGCCGAAGGCTGGGTCCAGGTGTACGAGCAGTCGGTGGTGGCATCGGGCGCCGAAGGGTCGTACGGGGTGCCGGGCCCGTCGCAGGTGACCTGCTGGCCGTCGCCCATTGTCCAGATCACCTGGGTCGGGGCGGCCGTGGCCGTGACGGTGACCGGGCCGGCCGAGGCCGACGCCGTGAGCGGCTACCAGGCGGTGGGGGCGATCCAGAGCCAGGTGGGCACGTTCACGAGCTGCTCGGCAGCGGCCGGCGGCGCCATCTCGATGGCCGGCGAGGGCAGCGGCAGCTCCGACTCGGCCTGTTGGGCCAGGGCGGCGGGGCTCGCCGGGGCCGGCGCCTGCTGGGCGCCCGTCACCCAGACGAGGGTTTCGGGGTTGATGACGCCGGGTCCGGTGCAGTTGACCCGGGCCACCCAGACGCCCGGGGTGCTCCCGCCGGGAGCGAGGGCGGCTTGTGTGGCCGGGCCGAGGACCACGTAGGTGCAGCCGTAGGGCTGGTCTGTGGCGGTCTTGGAGGTGGCCGTCTCCGAGGCGTGCTGGGGCGAGGGCGACGCTGGGGGAGGGGTCCAGGTGGTGACGCCGGCCTGGACGGAGAGCGTCCCGCCGGTGGCCGAGGCGTGGGCCGACGTGGTGTTCTGGGACTCGGTGTTGTTCGCCGCCGCAGGGGTTGCCCACAGGACTGCGCCGACCAGCGCGACGGCCGCCGAGGTCAGTAGCCCGAGGGGCAGGAACCGCTCGTCGTGTGCTGCTTGGAGACCTTCCAGGTCCCGGCGACGACCTCGATGAGGTCCGACCGGATCGCCACGTGCTGCGGCGGGGTGACGGGAGGTACCGGCTTGCCGGTGGCGGCGTAGACCAGCTCCGAGGAGTCGAAGGCACAGTCGAGCACGAGGGCCTTCGTCCCGTGGACATAGGAGAGCCGGGGATGGATGTGGACGTCGCCCTTGCCCACGATGCCGTTCGCCTTGTCGGCGACGAGTGCCTCGCGCACTGATGCGAGCTGGGCTCCGGTCATGGTCTGTGTGAGCGCTGGAAGGGTCGGGTTGGCGTTCTGGATCGCTTGCTCGAAGGCCGCCTGCTCGGCTCGGTAGGCGGCGAGCACCGCGGCCGCCTCGGGGCTTGTGGTGCTCGTTGCCGCCGGGGAGGTCGACGTCGTGCTGGAGGCGGAATCGGGTGAGGCGCTGCCGCAGGAGGCGCAGGCCACGGTTAGGACGCCTGCGGCAATCGCCACTGCACACCGCCGGTGCGTCCGACCCTTCAGCGAGGTCATGCCCCAGGTTACGGCCCCGGTTCGGTTCATAGGAAGGGCCTCCCCTGATCGTCGTCTCTCGATCGTCCGTGCGACTGGGCGGACAACGGCGTTCTCTTCTACGTGACCTGTACCTCGACAGGGCACGCATTGTGCGGTGTCCATCGTCATCCCGGGCGGCATCTCGTCGCCTGCTCATAGAGAGTGTCGTAGGGAACGACCAGTACCCCGGACTCCGCCCGCGAAGTGTCATCGCACCTTCAACGCGCGAGCGGTCCCGCGGTAACAGGAAAATCTGGAGAACTGTGTGACTGGGCCGCCGCTTGGCCAGCGGTGGCCGAACGAGTCGGGCGGACCCTGTGTGGCCGCGGCGTGCCCCCCGAGGTCATCGACGACGCCCTCCAGACCGCTGCGCTACAGGCTCTCTCCCGATCGCAGCACTTCGACACCTTCCAGGGTCTGGTCCGGTGGGCGACGGTCGTCGCCTGGCACGAGGTGATCGCCGAGTGGCGGCGTCAGTCCCGAGTACGGCCCGAGGCCGACATGGAGGACCCGAAGCGGTCGGACCCCGCCGAGCTTGTCGACGCCAGGCTCCAGCTCGGTACCGTCGCCGATGGCCTCGCGGCCTTGAGCGATGGCGAGCGTGACGCCATCTTGTCCAGTCTGGCCGACACGACACCTAGCGACGGTCCGGAGGAGGCTCGGACGAAGATGCGCCGGTACCGAGCCCGGCGGCATCTGGCCGCCCTCGTCAGCGGCGGCACCGTGCCCATCCGGAGTGACCCGGCCGGATTCGACGGGTGAGGCCGCATGTCGTCCCGAGCGTGACAACACGAACAAGCAGAGGTGGCCGCGGCGGTACAACGAGGACGACAGACGGACGTGGTACGTCTGTGTGCTCATCAGTGGCAGCTCTTCGGACGCGAGTGAGTATTCCTCGCGTGGGCGCTCATCGTGCCGCTCTTCTCGGCCCCGGCTGCCAAACGTTCACTTGACACCTGACGGAGAGTCACGTAACGTATGAGTAGCAGAGGGGGGTCTTGTGCAGCTCCGCTGAGACGGACCTGGGGACGCAGTACCGGTAGTTGAAGGTAGTACCGGCGGTCTCAAGTGGTCCGAGCGGAGGAGGCAGTGTCTAGGCGGCATCGCTAAGGATTCGGTTCCCGAATCCAAGTTACCGACAGCGGTGGGCGGTTCCTGTCGGCAAGCAAGGAACGGCCTGTAGGCGTCTTGGTCTAGTACCGCTTCTCGTCGCGATTTATCAACCCGTATCAGCAGAAAGTAGGCGTGGATGAGACTTTCCAAATCCTCAAGGCACGTACAAGCCTGTTCGGGTCGCTCGTGCTCGCATCTCCGGGCGGCAGCAAAGCTGACCGCCAGCGTCGCGATCGCTGCGACGGGGTCGACCGCGGGTGTAGTGATTACCAGCCTCGCTTCGCGCCCGACGGTTGCGGGCGCAGCGACACTGTGGGATCAAGGTACAGTGTGGGCCCTATCGGGGGTTATTACGGTCTGGTACCAATACCAGACATATGCAGACGGCTTCGGATATACAGTCAACATTGCGGATACGTGGGAAGCTGGCGACGCGGTACATTTTCAAAACTACAAGTTCCAGACATCAGAAACCGGTGACTATATTCACTACGATCTCCTCAACCAGGATTACTGGTCAGGAACCACTGGTAGTGACGGCACAGGCAACCCCGACGATCTCTTTGGAGTTACCGGCACAGCCGATAACTCCACAGGAAACACCCTTGAGTGGGCGGGCGGGCGTACTGGGTCGGGATGTGGAACGTGGTTCGGAGGAGCACATTTCGCGCCAGGATTCAGTGGGGAGACGCCTTGCACAGAGACGAACTGGTCTACCAGTGGACATAGATACTCAAACCCCCAAGTCAATATATCGAGCGGGGTAAGATCGACAAACGGCGGGAGTTGGTCAGGCGGAAGTCCTGCCGTTGGGGTTCACGTAATGTCAGGGCGACACTGAGCATCTTTTCGTGACATTTAGTTGCGCAATTCCTTAAGTTTTTAATCACTAAGGAGACCGGAAATATGACCGAACCGATTATTGAACAGGTTGCGGGCTCACCCAGTAAGGAGCGCTATCGTACTCGAAGTATAACTCGAATAGGCGCGATCGTAGCTGCCGCCGCCATACTGGGTGGGGTTACTGTGGGCGTGCTACAGACCACAGGTGGGCGGCAGAGGACTGCAGGAGCAACAGTGCTGTCGCCACCGGCCGTCACATCATCGAGTTCACCGACCAACGATACTCCTGGCCTCACACAAGCCCTGGCGGAAGTTCCGAGCCAGGCGACAGAGACGTCTGCCCTCAATTCGGCAGGCGTACATATTTCTGTGAATGGAGAGACATTGCCGGTGAGGGCAATAGGCTTGGCGGTGATTGGAGCGGAAAAATCTGCTATCGTCAGCGACGTAACGGCCGCTGATGGAGCCGTGGTATCGACCGGTTCGACAAGTTCGGCTTCAATCTCCCCTCCGTCGGGTGTCGGTACATCCTCGCTTCCGGGCGCGAGTTCCACACCAATCAAGTCAGCAAAAGCCATCGGCCAGACGGTTGTCAGTCAAGCAGCAACTACATCTCTACTCCACGCTGTGGCAGTGTCCGTGCTTCGCGATCTTCTATGGCAAACTGCGCAACAGGAGGGTTCAGTGGTGACGTTGGCGACAGCGCAAGCGTTTGCCCAAAATCAGCTCAGCCAGTATGAGGCGGCGGCGGCCGCGGGGGATACAGTACCTTCGTTGCCCAATGGTGAGACAGCTCAGGAGGCCTTCGCTTCGACAGGTGCCGTTCATTCGTATCAACAGGTGCTCACTATTCAAAACGAAGAATCGGCGGTCGCGGGGACACCCAGCACGACAGTTAGAGTTGGGGAATCCACCATCAGTAGGACGCCGGCACTTGCCGCGTGGATGAGCAAGGCGTTGGCTACGGCCAACGTCACGCTGTCCAACGTCAACGGGGTGTCGGTGAGCCAGCTTCCGGCAGACCTTCCGACGACATTGTGATGGCGATCACATTCGGGTGACCGAGTTGAAAAATTGCCAATGGAGAAGGAATCGGCTCCGGCTTTTCCCTCTGACTCTGCTCGCGGGCGCCGTCGGACTATATTCACTCGCGACTATCTCCATCGCCTCAGCCTCATCGTTTGGCACCGCCATAGCGGCGGCATCCAAAGCCAGTGAGGGAGCGGCCACTCCCGTCAAGCACGTCAAGGGGTCGGATGGCGTCGACGTTAGGCTGCGCCTGCAGGTTCTTAGCGGTTGTAGGGAGATACTCTATGCGACTGTGAAGAAGCGACCGGCGGCAAATACGGGAGATATCACTGGCGCATTCACAGTCAAGAGCCCGCCCACTGGTGCACTATCCCTGGTGACGTACGAACCAAATAGTGGTCTACTTACCGCCTACGTCGCCCCGCAGGTTGCGAGAGTTCGGTGGCTCGGGGCTAATGGAAAGACTGTTATCGACACATTGCGTCCTTGGCGGAGATGGGTAGCCGAAGTGGGCCCCATCGTAGGTGAGCGGGTTCCGGTCAACTCGACAACGCAGCCGGTGCCCATCACCGCGGGGAGTCTCGTCGCGATCAATCGTGCCGGCAAGAAGATCGCGTCGATCCGCGTGTCTGTGACAAATGATATCGACAAGCCCACAGTCCCGTTTAGTTGTTGAGGTGTACTGTTGATGGTGCACTTGTGGGCAGTTAGGTGAAGCATGTGCCCGGTGATATTATGAGTGATGCCAGGGATTTGATGGATGTGACAAGGTTCATCAGCCACGTGGCCTCTGAGCTGAAGTTGGACCCATTGCGTATCGAGCCCGGTTCGCGGCTCCGGGAGGACATCGGGCTGGACTCGCTGGGAATGACGGTCCTCTTGGTGATCATGCGAGAGATGGGGGCCAGGCTGGACGAGGCGCACGTGCAGAGTTTGGCAACCATCAACGATGCTTACGAGCTCTGTAGCTCGCGGGCGTTCGGGCAGGTGGAGGATCACGCGGGCACCTCGTCAGGCCCACTGCTTCGGCCCTCCGCGGGAACCAAGACGCCGTTCTCCAGTCCGCTGGTCACATTGCGTCCGCCCCGACCGAACCTCGACACAGAGTTTCTCTTCGCACTGGCGACGGGCGAGGAGACCGGTTGGCGCTGGCGATTTCGCGGACGTACGCCCAACCGGGACGAGTACATGCGGGTCATGTGGCAGGGGCCACAGAGCCAGTTCATCGTCATCGAGCGATGCCAGCGGGAACGGATCGGACTGCTCCAGTCGATCCGGCCGTCGGCTGACGGATACATCTACATCACCGCTCTGACGGCACCCGAGTACATGGGTAGCGGCCTGATGTTCGAGGCGCTCGGTCTATTTATCACGTACCTGTTCACGAACTGGGATTATCACCACGTCTATGCCGAAGTGCCCGAGTACAGCTACGACGCGTTCCGTTCGGGAGTAGGCGAGCTGTTCGAGGTCAGAGGGCACTTTGAGGACCACGACTTCGCGATGGGAAGGCGATGGGACATGTTCATCGTCGGCGTGGCTCGCGATATGTGGATGTCGAAGGTGGCCCCCCGTTTCATGGCGGCGGCCGGACTCGGTTCCGCAAGCTAGATGGTTCCTGTCGAGCTACCGGTCCCCGCGACCCAATCGGGTGCTATGGACACGACACCGACTGGCCTGCTGTTTGAGGTGTTCCGTTCGGCTGCCGCCGGGTCGGCCACGGTCCGATTCCTCCCGGGTGAGGCAAGGGTCTGGACTGCCCGAGAGATTGACTCCCTCTCCCGGGTGTCGGCGGCGTGGCTCCGTCGCCGGATCGGTGCCGGTAATTCCGTCGCCGCCGTTCTGACGTCGTCGGTCGACTGCATTGCCCTGGTGGTCGGTGCCTTGCGGGCGGGCGTCCGGCTGGTGTCATTGCCATACCCGAGCCGTGATGGCACAGCGGCTGGCTACCTTGCGCAGGTCGAGCGGATGTGCTCGCTGACCGAAGCGACGGCCCTGCTGGTCGACCCCATCTACAAGCCGTTGACCGGCCCGTTGTCGGTGCCGGTCTACGGGTTCGACGAATGCTGTCGAGGTATCGCCGGGCACAACGACGACGTCCCCGGAACGCTCGTGCAGTTCTCGTCTGGGAGCACCCGGTTTCCCAAGGGCATCGAGCTGCCACTGGCCGCGATCGAGGCCAACGTGGTTGCCATGATGGACATCTACCGGCCGGGTGGCCGCGAAGTCGTCTGCAGTTGGCTCCCGCTGTCGCACGACATGGGCCTCATCGGGATGCTCTTGACGCCGTTGGCGGCGCTGCACCCACGGTGGTCGAGCACCGGCCACCTTGTCCTGATCGACCCGCTCCATTTCCTGAAGAACCCGGCGGTATGGCTCCAGACGTGTTCGGAGTACGGCGTGTCGTTCACGGCGGCCCCACCTTCAGCCCTCGACCTCGCGGCTCGGGCGCTCCGAACGGGTCGCACGTTGGACCTGACGTCGCTCCGCGCCCTGGTGGTCGGGAGCGAGCCGGTCCGAGCTGACGTCCTGCGTCGCTTCGCCCGATCGGCCGAGGTCGTCGGCATGAGCCCCAAGGCCCTGTGTCCCGGCTACGGGCTCGGGGAGGCGACCCTGGGCGTCAGTGCGGTCCGGTGCGACGAGGACTGGACCGCGGCCAGCGTCGATCGAGAGCAACTGGGCGACGGCCGATGGGTCGAGCGCGGCAACGGGCAGGAGATCGTCTCCTGTGGGAGGCCGCTGCCCGGCGTGGAGGTGCGGGTGGGCGGCGGGGAAGAAGTGGGCAACCTGGAGCTGAAGAGCCCAGGGCTGCTCCGGCGGTACGTGGGTGACGACAGCGTGTCGATGACGCCCGACGGGTGGTTCCGCACCTCGGATGCCGGCCATGTCGGCGCTGATCGCCAGGTGTACGTGGTGGGACGGACCGACGACGTGTGCTTTGTCGGCGGGAGGAACATCTACCTACACGACCTCGATCCGGTGGTCGAGGTCCACCCTCTGGTGCGGTCCGGAGGCGGTGTCGCGATCGCCGGCGCGACAGGGTCGGTGGTCATCGTCGCCGAGTGCCGTCGTCCGTCCATCTCGACCGACCAGATGCTGGCCGCTTGTCGAGAGATCCGGGCCGAGGTCGTTCGCCAGTGCACAGTTCGGGCGTCGGCGGTGGCGCTCACGCGGCCGGGAACGGTACCGAAGACTCCCTCGGGAAAGATCCGGCGAAATGAGTTGGCGGAGCGGTACCGGGTCGGGGACGTGGCAGTGCTGGTCTCGGTATAGCGCTGGGTTCTGGAGATGGAGGTAGGTCCGTTGACACGAGATGCAGCGAGGGAACTGTTCGCCAAGGCCTTCGCGGAGGTGTGCCCGCCGACCGAGTTGGACTTTGCAGACGACCTCGCCTTTGCCGACCTCGGCGTCAGCAGCATGGATCTGGTCGAGATACAGATGGTTCTCGGCGAGTTCGGGGTCGCCATCCCAGAGGACGCGTTCACAGGAGTCGAGACCGTAGGCGACGTCCTCGACGTGGTGGTGTCGCTGGGTCAGGGTGAGTAGGAGGAGCGATGGACGCGCAGCGTGAGGTGGTCGTGACCGGCGTTGGCGTCGTGTCCCCCGGTGGGGGGACGCTCGCCGAGACGTGGGACTTCTTGCTGTCCGGCCGCTCTGCCGCGGCCTCCCTCGACCCGGCAACGGTGTGCGACTCGACGACGTCGTTCGGTTGCATGGTCGGCGACTACCCGGAGGACGCAGTGCCAGCACACCTGGCTCGCAAACTGGAGCGGGTGACCCGGTTGACCGGATTGGCTGCCGATCAGGCGATCGACCAGGCCCGACTCAGGCCGCCCAACGAAGTGTGCCCGGATCGCGTCGCCGTGGCGATGGGGGTCGCCTTGGGGGGGCTGCAGACGTTTGAGACCTTGGCCGAAACGCTCAACGGCAAGGGGTACGAGGGGGTGTCCAATTTCAGCGTCGTCCGAATGATGCCCAACGCCGCAGCGGCCTGGCTGGCGATGCAGCACGGATGGACTGGCCCATGCAACACCGTGCTCACAGCGTGTGCCTCCGGGGCCAGCGCGATCGCCCACGGCGTCGACCTGATCCAGAGCGAGAAGGCGGACGTGGTGGTCGCTGGTGGCGCGGACGCACCGGTGCTCAGGTCCGTACTGGCTACGTTCGGCCGCATGCGTGCCCTCAGCCGACGGAACGACGAGCCCGAACGAGCCTCGCGACCATTCGACACCGGGCGGGACGGGTTCGTGCTGGGCGAAGGTGCGGCGGTCGTTGTGCTCGAGCGCGAGGACCACGCACGCGCACGACGTGTCAAGGCGCTGGGGACCATCCTCGGTACGGCGGCGAACTGTGACGCGTTCGACTTGGCCGCTCCGTCGCCTTCAGGCGAGGGCGCGCGGCGTTGCATGGCAGATGCCCTGGCATCCGCCGGATTGCTTCCCGAGGACATCGGGCACATCAACGCGCACGGGACGAGTACCTCCCTCAACGATCTCAACGAGGCGAAGGCGATCGAGAGGGTCTTCGGCGATCCGTGTCCACCGGTCACGGCCAACAAGGGGTCGCTCGGCCACGCCATCGGGGGTGCGGGCGCCATCGAGGCGGTGGTGACCCTGACGAGTTCGAGCAGGGGGGTCGTGCCGCCCACCGCCAACTGTGACGAGGTGGACCCGGAGGTTCACATTGACGTCGCCCGGAGGGCGCCGCGGACGATCCCCAGGGGGATGCCGGCGCTGTCGAATTCGTTCGGCTTCGGCGGCCACAATGTGTGCCTCGTGGTCGTGGGCGCCGACGACGAGGCGTAGAGATCGCGTGGGAGCGATGAGGCCGTCATGACGCCTGTCGCCGGGCAAGCGATCGAGGAGTTCGTTCGGGACACCTTGCCGGACGACGTGGCGGTAGCTGAGCTGGTCGGTGAGCTTGGCGACGACGCCTTGTTGCCCGAGGAAACGTCGGCACTCGGGTCGGTCAGGTCGATCCGGCACCTGGAGTTCGCACGGGGTCGCTGGTGCGCCCATGAAGCGCTCCGTCGGCTCGATCCGGGCTTGGCGGGGTTGCCGGTCCTCATCGGGGCAAACGGTCGGGAACCGGTCTGGCCTCTCGGCGTGCGGGGAAGCATCACCCACTGCCCCGGGTACGCCGCGGCGGCGGCCGGATCGGTCGACTACCTGGCCATCGGGATCGACGTCGAACAGGATCTTGTGCTCCCGAGCCGAGTGCGGGAGCGCATCGTCACCGCAGCCGATCTGTCCGGTCTGACGGAGTTGGAGACGTCGTTTCCCGATGGGCCGGCCTGGGACCGCCTCGTCTTCTGCGCCAAGGAGGCAGCCTACAAGGCGTGGTTCCCAGTCGAGCGAACGTGGCTCGACTTCCGCGATGCTGTCGTGAGCATTGATCCCGTCCGATCGACGTTCGACGCCGAGTTCGTCGGTGCGAGAGCCGCTGGCGCCGTGCTGATGCCTGGGCGGATCACGGGACGCATCGGCTATTGGGATGGATTCATCGCTGCGGCGGTGGCGGTGCGCCGTCGATGACGCCTCGAACAGAGGGGGGCAGCGGGGGCATCCTGGCAGGCAAGCGACTGTTGGTCACCGGAATCGTGACCGACGCGTCACTTGCGTTTTCCGCAGCGCGGATGGCTCAGGAGCAGGGGGCCGAAGTCGTGGTTTCCGGCTGGGGGCGTGGACTATCGCTCACCCGCCGTGCGGTGAGAAAGCTCCCCATCGAGCCCGTGGTCCTCGAAATGGACGTGACGACAGCCGCTCAGGTCGAGGCAGGCGCGAGAGAGATGCATGAACGGTGGGACAGGTTGGACGGGCTGTTGCACGCGATCGCCTTCGCACCGCCGACGTGTCTCGGCCGGGGAATCCTTGCCGCAGAGTGGCCCGACGTCGCGACGACCTTGGAGGTGTCGGCCTACTCCCTCAAGACGTTGGTCCACGCCTTTCGTCCCTTGCTTGAAGTCGCAGGAGCGCATGGAGGCGCATCGGTGGTCGCCCTTGACTTCGACGCCTCCGTCACCTGGCCGCTGTACGACTGGATGGGCGTAGCAAAAGCAGCCCTTGAGTCGCTGACCCGCTACCTGGCGCGGGAGCTTGGCCCCAGCGGGGTGAAGGTCAATCTGGTCGCGGCCGGACCTGTTCGGACGATGGCGACGAGAGCCATGCCTGGCTTCCGTGTGTTCCAAGAGTTGTGGGACGAGCGTGCGCCGTTGGGGTGGTCCGAGGACCAGGCAGACGCGGTCGCCCGTGCTTGCGCCGTGCTCATGTCGGACTGGCTGCCGATGACGACGGGGGAGCGCCTGCACATCGACGGTGGCTTCCACTCCGTCGGGGCATGACGGAGACCGGCGTCTCGCCGAACCAGGGTCACTCGGCAGTGCGCGAGCTGTTGGAGCGCTGCCTTGGTCAGGTCGTGGGGCGATCGGTTGTCGTGGTGGAGCGTGGTCCGGTCACCGCCTTCGCCGATGCCATCCTCGACCTGGACCCCGTCTACCGGGTGCCAGCCCAGGCCAACGCGTACGGCTTCACTTCGCTTCCGGCACCACCGACTTTTCCGGTCGCAATGGAGCACTGGGGAGGTTTCCCGGAACTACAGCCCCGATCACAGGGGTCGAATCTTGTGGTGACATTGGTGGGTCGGCTTCTGGCAGAAGGAGGCTCGATCCTCCTCGCCGGTCAGGAGTTCACCTACAACCGGCCCGTCGTCGTCGGAGACGTGTTGGTTGGCGAGTCGAGGATGATCGACGGACACATGCGACGAGTGATGGCGTCCACCCTCACCTTCCTCGTTATCGAGGCGACGTGGACTGACCGATCCAGCGGCGATTTAGTTGTGACTGTTCGATCCACCTACGTGCACCACCGGTGACGCTACGCAGTTGGGAAGACGGAGTTTCGCTTCGACGCGTCGTAGGCTACGGCCTCCGCCGTGTAATTTGCTATGGGAGTTGCTTGAGGTACCCACTCCGGCGAACCTTGCCGTGGATCGCCACTAGCTGGACCATCGGCCCGTCTACCAGGGGGTTCAGGTTCGTATTGTGTAAAGCTGGGGGCGCCACGTCCGCTACCAGCGTCTTTGTCGCACTGGACCTTCCACGGCGCAAGCTGAGGGCAGCGATCACGCCATGAGGGCGACTGCTCGACGAGATCGTCACATCGCTCTCGTACTGTCGGCGCGTGAAGGTACGAGACGTCATCCGCACCCTGGAGCGTGACGGCTGGCGCCTCGACAGGCAGGTCGGCTCTCACCGCCAGTTTCGTCATCCGGACCGGCCCGGGACCGTTACGGTGGCGGGCAAGCCAAGTGCCGAGGTGCCGAAGGGTACGCTCGGCTCGATTTCGCGGCAGGCCGGCCGGTCGGGAAGGCAGAATCGTGACTGAGTACGTCGTGGTCATCGAGCAGGAAGGCGAGACCTGGGGTGCGTATGTGCCCGACCTTCCTGGCTGCGTGGCGGCTGGCCACTCCCGTGACGAGGTAGAGGAGCTCATCGCCGAAGCGATTCCTCTGCACATCCAATCCTTGCGCGAGCATGGCGAGTCGGTCCCCCCTCCGACGGCGATGGGCTCGACCAAGGTCCGGGTCGCATGAGTACCCAGAATGAAGCCACGGGGAGGACCGTGCGATGACCGTCGGCGCTGGGAGATCAGCTCTGGGAAGGTAAATCGTCCAGGACTGGCGGTCCTCCTGGTCAAGGCGCGCATCGCGCGTTGCTGGACGCAGAGGGACCTCGCCCACGCCTTGGGCGTTGCCGAGCAGCAGGTGCAGCGCTACGAGTCGACGGGGTACCGGTCGGCCAGCCTGGCCCGGATCTGTGATGTGGCCGGCGCCCTCGGCATCACGGTGACGGAGCGGGCGGTTCTCGGGGATCCCGACGCGGCCTGACCCGCCACCACCGTGCCTCGGCGCGCCCCGTGGATGCCCTACGGCTGTGCCGTCCCCTCGGGCCCCGGCCCGGCGCCCTGGTCGAC
>JBOGGH010000007.1:0-20292 GCA_050743905.1 Acidimicrobiales bacterium | reverse complement strand
GCCAGCACCTGGCCTGCACCCACTGCGGGATCAGCTTCGAGGAGCCGGCGCCCCGGAGCTTCTCCTTCAACTCCCCCTACGGCGCCTGCCCGGCCTGCGCCGGCCTGGGCACCCGCTACGAGGTGGACCCGGAGCTGGTGGTGCCGGACCACTCCCTCTCCCTGGCGGGCGGGGCGCTGGCGCCGTGGGCCGGCGCCCGCAGCGAGTACTTCACCGGGCTGGTGGCCGGGGCCGCCGAGCTCGGCGGGTTCTCCGTCACCACCCCGTGGGCCAAGCTGAAGGCCAAGGACCGCAAGCTCGTCCTCTACGGCTCGGGGTCCAAGCAGGTCCACGTCCAGTACCGGAACCGGTTCGGCCGGAGCCGCTCGTACCTCTCGCACTTCGAGGGCGTGGTGCCGTGGCTCCAGCGGCGGCACGGCGAGGCCGAGTCGGACTGGACCCGCGAGCAGATCGAGCAGTACATGCGCGAGGTCGCCTGCCCCACCTGCGGCGGGGCCCGCCTCAAGCCCGAGTCGCTGGCCGTCACCGTGGCCGACCGCAACATCTACGAGCTCTGCAGCCTCTCGATCACCCGGGCCGTCGAGGCCATCGGCGACCTCGACCTCACCGAGCGCGACCACCTCATCGCCGACCGGGTCCTGAAGGAGATCCGCGAGCGGATGCAGTTCCTGCTCGACGTGGGGCTGGACTACCTCTCCCTGGCCCGCTCGGCCGGCACGCTCTCGGGGGGCGAGGCCCAGCGGATCCGGCTGGCCAGCCAGATCGGCAGTGGCCTGGTGGGCGTCCTCTACGTGCTGGACGAGCCGTCGATCGGCCTGCACCAGCGGGACAACCAGCGGCTCATCCAGACGCTGGTGCGCCTGCGCGACCTCGGCAACACGGTGATCGTGGTGGAGCACGACGAGGAGACCATCCGGACGGCCGACTTCGTGGTGGACATCGGCCCGGGGGCGGGGGAGCACGGGGGCCGGATCGTCCACTCCGGGCCGGTGGAGGGGCGCAAGGGGCTGCTGGCCAACCGGGAGTCGCTCACCGGCCAGTACCTGTCCGGGCGGCGGTCCATCCCGCTGCCCGACCGGCGGCGGCCGGGCAGCGGCGAGACGGTGGTGGTGCGGGGCGCCCGCGAGCACAACCTGGCCGGCGTGGACGTGGCCTTCCCCCTGGGCTGCCTGGTGGCGGTGACCGGCGTGTCCGGCTCGGGCAAGTCCACGCTGGTGAACGAGATCCTGCTGCGGTCGCTGGCCCACGAGCTCCACCGGGCCAAGGCGATCCCCGGCCTCCACCGGAAGGTGGAGGGGGTGGAGCACGTGGACAAGGTGGTGGACGTGGACCAGGCGCCGATCGGGCGCACCCCGCGCTCCAACCCGGCCACCTACACCGGGGTCTTCGACCATATCCGCAAGCTGTTCAGCCAGACCCCCGAGGCCCGCGTGCGCGGCTACCAGCCCGGGCGGTTCTCCTTCAACGTGCGGGGCGGGCGGTGCGAGGCCTGCGCCGGCGACGGCACCATCAAGATCGAGATGCACTTCCTGCCCGACGTCTACGTGCCGTGCGAGGTGTGCGGCGGCGCCCGGTACAACCGGGACACGCTCGAGGTGACGTTCCGGGGCAAGACCGTCGCCGACGTGCTCGACCTCTCCTGCGAGGAGGGGCTGGCCTTCTTCGCCAACCAGCCGCCGATCGCCCGGCACCTCCAGACCCTGGTGGACGTGGGGCTGGGCTACGTCCGCCTGGGCCAGCCTGCCCCCACGCTCTCGGGGGGCGAGGCCCAGCGGGTCAAGCTGGCCTCGGAGCTCAGCCGGCGGCCCACCGGCCACACCTTCTACATCCTGGACGAGCCCACCACCGGGCTCCACTTCGAGGACGTGCGCCGGCTGCTCGACGTGCTCGGCCGCCTGGTGGACCAGGGCAACACGGTGGTGGTGATCGAGCACAACCTGGACGTGGTCAAGACGGCCGACTGGATCGTGGATCTCGGCCCCGACGGCGGGGACGGCGGCGGCCGGGTGGTGGCCGAGGGCACGCCCGAGCAGGTGGCCAAGACCGCCGGCAGCTACACCGGCGAGGTGCTCAGGCCACTGCTGGCCCACTGAGCCGGCGGGCCAGCGTCAGCCGGCGCCGTCGCCGGGCCCCGGGGGGTCAGCCGGCGCCGATGTGGTGCCATCCGTGGTGGCCGAGCCCCTGCTCGGCCTGCCGGAAGACCCGGGACCGCTCGGCCCTGGCCCGCCCGGCCTGCGACCGCTCGAGGTTCGACCGCTCCGCCGGGAGGCCGAGGAAGGCCTGGAGGCTGGACGCCGTGCTGGAGGCGGCGGCCACCACGTCGTGGACGCCCAGGCTGCCGGTGCTGCCGTAGAACTGCGCGTTCCCGAAGGCGAAGATCCCGCCGTCGGAGGCCACCTCCCAGTACCCGCCGCCTGTGGGCGTCACGGCCATGCCCACGATCGGCTGGTTGAGCGGCTGGCCGCCCATGGAGCCGTAGAAGTGGGCGTTCCCGAAGGCGAAGAGGCCGCCGTCGCTGGCGATCTCGTAGTACCCGCCGCCTGTGGGCGTCACGGCCATGCCCACGATCGGCTGGTTGAGCGGCTGGCCGCCCATGGAGCCGTAGAACGGGGCGTCCCCGAAGGCGAAGAGGCCGCCGTCGCGGGCCACCTCGTAGTAGCCGCCGCCTGTGGGGGTCGAGGCGATCCCCACGATCGGCTGGTTGAGCGGCCTCCCGCCCATGGAGCCGTAGAACTGGGCGTTCCCAAAGGCGAAGATCCCGCCGTCGCTGGCCACCTCCCAGTAGCCGATGCCTGTGGGTGTGGCGGACATGCTGACCACCGGGGCGTTGAGCGGGTGACCGCCCATCGAGCCGTAGAAGTACGATGTGCCGAAGGAGAAGATGCCGCCGTCCTCGCCGAGGAGCCAGTAGCCGTACCCGAACGGTGTGGTGGCCATCGAGATGATCGGCGCGTTGAGCCGCTGGCCGCCCATCGACCCGTAGAACTGGGCGTTCCCGAAGGCGAACATGCCGCCGTCGGCCCCGGCCAGGTAGTAGCCCTCGGTGCCTGTGCCGGTGAGGGTGATCACCGGCGGGCTCGCCTCGTTGTCCTCGACCGTGAGCGTGGCGGTGCGCGTCCCGACGGCCCCGGGGAGGAAGACCATGATCACTGTGCAGCTCGCGCCGGGCGCCAGCACGGCCTGGAGTGTGGGGGCTGTGGGTGTGAATGTTGTGACTGTCACTGTTGTTGTTGTGAAGCAGTCGTCGGCGCCGAGGAAGTCGTCTGTGGCCGGGCCGCCGAGAGCGAAGCCTGTCAGGACCACGTTGGAGGACCCGGTGTTGGTGAGGGTGACGCCCTCCACTGTGCTGATCTGGCCCACGGCGGTCGGCGGGAAGGCGAGGGTGGTGGACGGGGTGACCGTGAGCTGGGACCCGGTGGCCGCCCCGGCGCCGGTGGCCGTGGCCGCGGTGACCAGCCCGGACGCCCCGGCAGAGGCCAGCAGCAGGGCGCCAGCGCCGGCCAGCGCCCCCAGCCGGCCGCGGCGGCCTCGGCTCGTGCGGTCGCGGTCCATGGTCGTTCCCCCCTCTGGTCGGGTACCCGTCCTGGCGTGCGAGCGCACTGTACACGTGATGGATGTGCACGCGACATGACGCCGCCGGCGGGCGGCGTGGTCGCCGTCGTCGTGGGTCAGAGCGTGACGAGGGGGACCGTCGGGTCGAGCTGCCGAAGGTCGTCCGGATCGGACGTCACGACCACCTGCCGGGCGCGGCGGGCGCAGATGACGACGTGCGCGTCCACGACGTCGGCCGTGCCGCTGGCCGCCAGCAGCCGGCCCACACCGGTGGCGTCGACGCGATCGAGCGGGACGACGTCGGTGGTGGGCTGGCGGACGAGCCGCGCCAGGCGGACCTGCCGCTCGGGCCGGCGGACCGCCTGGGCCAGCGTGCTGGCCGGGACCGTGACCCGAGCGCCGGTCTCCCGGGCACGCTCGAGCAGCACCAGGACGCGACGGTCGTGGCGATCGAGGGCGATCAGGCCTCCGGCGTCCAGGGTGACACCGTTCATCAGGCTGCGGTCGTGGCCCGGTGGCTGCCGGCGCGCAGGACCTCGTCCGCCCAGCGACGCTCCTCGGCCGTCAGCTCGCCGCCGGTGTCTTGGAGGGCTCCGGCGAGCATGGCGCCCCATCCCGCCACGTCGTCCAGGGCGACGCCCACGGCGTGCTGCACGAAGCCCGACACGCTCGGCGCCGAGCCCGACTCGACCAGGGCGCGGACGCGCTCGAATTGGTCGACGTCCAGCGTGATGGTCACCTTCCGGGTCGCCATACCAACCACCATACCACTGGAGGCACGGCCGGGCCCGGCTGTCAGACGGTCTCCAGCATCCGCTCCAGGGCGACGCGGGCCCACGCCGCCGTCTGGGCGTCCACCACGATGCGGTTGCGCACCTCGCCCTCCACCAGCCCCTCGAGCACCCAGGCGAGGTGCGGGGGGTCGATACGGGCCATGGTGGCGCACGGGCAGACGAGCGGATCGAGGCAGACCACCGTCTTGTCCGGGTGCTCGTCGTCCAGCCGCTTCACGAGGTGGATCTCGGTCCCCACGCCGAGCACGGCGCCCGGCGGCGCCTCGGCTACCGCCCGGATGATGAAGTCCGTGGAGCCCACCTGGTCCGCCACCTCCACCACCTCGTGGGCGCACTCGGGGTGCACGACCACCGTGCCGCCGGGGTGCTCGCGGCGGAACGCCTCGACGTGCTCGGGCCGGAACCGCTGGTGGATGGAGCAGTGCCCCCGCCACAGCAGGAGCCGGGCCGCCTTCACCGTGGCGTCGTCCAGGCCGCCGAGGTCGCGGCGCGGGTCCCACAGCGCCATGTCGGCCGGGCCGTAGCCGAGCTGGTAGCCGGTGTTGCGGCCGAGGTGCTGGTCGGGGAAGAAGAGCACCTTGTCCCCCCGGGCCGGGTCCAGCGCCCACGCCAGCACCGCCCGGGCGTTGGACGACGTGCACACCGAGCCGCCGTGGCGGCCGACGAAGGCCTTCAGGGCGGCGGCCGAGTTCATGTAGGTGATCGGCACCACCCGGTCGACGTCGGTGACCAGGGCCAGCTCCTCCCAGGCCTCCTCCACGGCGTCCACGTCGGCCATGTCGGCCATCGAGCAGCCGGCGTTGAGGTCGGGCAGGACCACCTGCTGGTGGTCGCCGGTGAGCACGTCGGCCGCCTCGGCCATGAAGTGGACGCCGCAGAACACCACGTACTCGGCGTCCCGGCGGCCGGCGGCGATCCGGGAGAGGGCCAGGGAGTCCCCCCGGGCGTCCGCCCAGCACATCACGTCGTCCCGCTGGTAGTGGTGGCCGAGCACCAGGAGGCGGTCCCCGAGGGACTCCTTGGCGGCGTCGATCCGGCCGGCCAGCTCCTCGGGCGTGGCCGCGGTGTAGCGCTCGGGGAGCGCCCGCTGCAGTCGCATCATCGTCGTGACCCCCTTTGGGGAGCGCACCGATCTGGCCGGCGGGGACAGCCTGGTCGCCCGTCCGCGGGGTTGTCGGCCTCGGTGCGAGGCATGGTGCCGGGGTACCAGGCCGGCTCCCCCACTCTAGGTGCTCCGCACCAGGTCGTGCCGGGATCGGCCCGGCGCGGGACTCCGTGGCGCCGCGGTGGCGCCGCGCGGCCCCGGGCGGCGCCACGCGAACATGGAGGCGTGGACGCCCACCCTCCCACCGGCTCCATCCCGGACAGCCCGGGCTCGTACCAGTTCGTCGACGCCGACGGGCGGGTGCTCTACGTGGGGAAGGCCAAGTCCCTCCGCCACCGCCTGCCCACCTACTGGCAGGACCGGGCGGCGCTCCCGCTGCGGACGGCCCAGATGGTGGCCCAGGCCGACCACGTGGAGTGGGTGGTGGTGGCCACCGAGGTCGAGGCGCTCATGCTCGAGCACGCCCTCATCCAGGCCCACCAGCCCCGCTTCAACGTCCGCCTGAAGGACGACAAGAGCTACCCCTGGCTGGCGGTCACGGTGGGGGAGGCGTGGCCCCGGCCCGTCGTCTACCGGGGCCGCAAGCGCAAGGGGGTGCGCTACTTCGGCCCCTACGGCCACGTGGGCGCCCTGCGGGAGACGCTCGACCTGCTCCTGCGCAGCTTCCCCCTGCGGACCTGCTCGGACGCCAAGTTCCGCCGCCACGAGCGCCTGGGCCGGCCGTGCCTCCTCTACGACATCGAGCGCTGCTCCGGCCCGTGCGTGGGGGCGGTGGACCACGATCGGTACGGGGGGATGGTGGAGGACCTCATGCGGTTCCTCTCCGGCGACACGGCGCCGGTGGTGGCGCGCCTGGAGGCGGAGATGGCCGAGGCGGCGGGGGCGCTCGAGTTCGAGCGGGCGGCCCGGCTGCGGGACCGGCTGGCGTCCGTGCACAAGGCCGCCCAGGCCCAGCAGATGGTGTCCGAGCGGCCCGAGGATCTGGACGTGATCGGCATCGCCGAGGACGAGCTGGAGGCGGCGGTCCAGGTGTTCCACGTCCGCCGGGGTCGGGTGGTGGGGCGGAGCGGGTCGATCGCCGACAAGGTGGAGGACCTGACGCCGGCCCAGCTCGTGGGCCGGGTGGTGGAGCAGCTCTACGGGGCCCCCGAGGCCCAGGTCCCCCGCCGCGTGCTGGTCCCCCGCGAGCCGGAGGCGCTCGAGGTGCTCTCGGCCTGGCTGGCCACGCTGCGGGGCGGCCCGGTGGACCTGGCGGTGCCCCGGCGGGGCGAGAAGCGGGCCCTGCAGGAGACGGTGGTCCGCAACGCCGGCGAGGACCTGGCCCGCCACCAGCTCCGGCGGGCCTCGGACCACAACAGCCGGTCGCGGGCGCTGACCGAGCTGCAGGCCGCCCTGGGCCTGCGCCAGGCCCCGCTGCGGATCGAGTGCTACGACATGAGCCACCTCCAGGGCACCGACTACGTGGGCTCGATGGTGGTCTTCGAGGACGGCCTGGCCAAGAAGGCCGACTACCGGAGGTTCAAGGTCCGCTCGGTCCCGGGGAACGACGACTACGCCGCCATGGAGGAGGTGCTGACCCGGCGCCTCACCGCCCTGGTGGAGGAGCGCGCCGCCCGGGCGGCCGGGAAGACCGGGGAGGGGCTGGCGCAGGTGGCGGCGCAGGGGGAGCCGGCCACGGAGGACCTGGGCCGGCGGCGCCGGCCGCGGCGGTTCGCCTACCCGCCCCAGCTCCTGCTGATCGACGGGGGGAAGGGCCAGCTCGGGGTGGGGGAGCGGGTGGTCGCCGCTCTCGGGCTCCAGGGGGAGGTCGAGCTGGCGGCGCTGGCCAAGCAGTTCGAGGAGGTGTACCGCCCCGGCGCCGCCGAGCCGGTGCGGATCCCCCGGGGCTCGGACGCCCTCTACCTCCTCCAGCGGGTGCGGGACGAGGCCCACCGCTTCGCCGTCACCTACCACCGCCAGCGCCGGGGCGCCCGCATGACGGCCAGCGTGCTCGACGGGGTGCCCGGCCTGGGCCCGGTGCGGCGGGCGCGCTTGGTGAAGGAGCTGGGGGGCGTGCGGTCCCTCCGCACGGCCACGGCGGAGGACCTCCGGGACCTGCCCTGGCTGCCGGACCGGGTGGCCGACGCCGTCTTCGAGCGCCTCCACACACCGGCGGCGGCCGGGCAGCGGGCCGGCCGGCCGGCCGGGCGGGCAGACTAGGGGGAGCATGAGCGAGTTCCTCGTGGTGGCCGGGATGTCGGGGGCGGGCCGGTCCACCGCCGCCGACACCCTGGAGGACCTGGGCTGGTTCGTCATCGACAACCTGCCGGCGGCGCTGTTCACCAAGGTGGCCGAGCTGGTGGGACGCCCCGGCTCCGAGACCGACCGGGTGGCCCTGGTGATCGGCCGGGGCGGCGGCGAGCACGTCGAGCACCTGGACGAGGTGGTCCCGGTCCTGGGCTCGCTGGCCCAGGCGCGCCACCGGGTGCAGGTGCTCTTCCTGGACGCCCCGGACGACGTGCTCGTCCGGCGGTTCGAGGGGACCCGCCGCCGCCACCCGCTGGCCGCCAGGGGGGTGGAGGAGTCGATCGCCGACGAGCGCAGGCTGCTGGAGGGGCTGCGGGCGCGGGCCGACGTCCTGCTCGACACCGGGGAGCTCAACGTGAACCAGCTCCGCCAGCGGGTGCTCGAGCTGTTCGGCGGCTCGGCGGCCGGCGGGCACATGCAGACCTCGGTGGTGTCGTTCGGGTACAAGCACGGCATCCCGCTCGACGTGGACATGGTCTTCGACTGCCGGTTCCTGCCCAACCCCTATTGGGTGGAGGAGCTGCGCCCCTACAGCGGCCTGGACGAGCCGGTGCGCGACTACGTGCTGAGCCGGCCGGAGACCGGGGAGTTCCTGGACCGGGTGGAGGACCTGCTGGCCCTGGTGGTGCCGGCGTTCGTGCGGGAGGGGAAGTCCTACCTCACGGTGGCCATGGGCTGCACCGGCGGGCGGCACCGCTCGGTGGCCCTGGCCGACGCCCTGGGCGCCCGGCTGGCCGACCGGGGCGTGGCCAGCGCCGTCTTCCACCGGGACGTGGACCGGTGACGGCGGCGGGGGACCGCCGGCGGGTGGTGGCGGTGGGGGGCGGCCACGGCACGGCGGTCACGCTGCGGGCGGCCCGGCGCTACGCGGACGAGGTGACCGCCGTGGTCTCGGTGGCCGACGACGGCGGCTCCAGCGGGCGGCTGCGGGCCCAGCTCGACGTGGTGGCCCTGGGCGACCTCCGCAAGTGCCTGGTGGCCCTGGCCGCCGAGGGGTCGGTGCTGGCCCGGGCGTTTGAGCACCGGTTCGGGGAGACGGGCGAGCTGGCCGGGCACGCGCTGGGCAACCTGGTGCTGGCCGGGCTGGTGGACGCCACCGGCGACCTCGTGTCCGGGGTGGACGCCGCCGCCGCCCTGCTCGGGGCGGCCGGGCGGGTGCTGCCGGCCACCAGGGAGAAGGTGACGCTGAAGGCCGAGGCCGACCGCGGCGAGGTGGAGGGCCAGGTGGCCGTCTCGGCGGCCGGGCGGATCCGCCGGGTCTCGCTGGTGCCCGGGGGCACCAGCCCGCCGGCGGAGGCCATGGCGGCCCTGCTCGCCGCCGACCAGGTGGTGATCGGCCCGGGGTCGCTCTACACGAGCATCCTGGCCGCGGTGGCCGTGCCCGGGATGGCGGAGGCCCTGCAGGCCACCCGGGCCCAGAAGGTCTACGTGTGCAACCTCTACCCCCAGATCCCCGAGACCGAGGGGTACGACGTGGCGGCCCACGTGGCCGCCCTACGGGAGCACGGCGTGGAGGTGGACGTGGTCCTGTGGGACTCCCGGGCCGGCCTGCCCCCGGGCCCGGTGGACCGGCCGGCGGCGGACCGGGCCCTGGCGGGGTCCAATGGCCTGGTGCACGACCCTGCAAGACTGGCGGACGCGCTGTCGGATCTGCTGGCATGAACGGCCGACCGGGCGGTCGGGCAGGCAGGCCGGCCGTCCGGGGCGGCGGGCGCTCGGGGGAGAGGAGGACCACGGGGCGATGACGGTGCGGGTGGGAGTCAACGGCTTCGGCCGGATAGGCCGCAACTTCCTGCGGGCGGCGGTCGAGCGGGGGGCCGACCTGGAGGTGGTGGCCGTCAACGACCTCACCTCGCCGGAGACCAACGCCCAGCTCCTCCGGTTCGACTCCACCCAGGGGCGGTTCCCGGTGCCCGTGGCCGTGGACGGGAGCGACCTGGTGGTGGGCGACCACCGGGTCCGGGTGCTGGCCGAGCGGGAGCCGGCCCTGCTGCCCTGGGGGGAGCTCGGGGTGGAGGTGGTCCTCGAGTCCACCGGTCGCTTCACCGACCGGGCCGACGCGGCGGCCCACCTGAAGGGCGGCGCCTCCCGGGTGATCATCTCCGCGCCGGCCAAGGACGCCGACGCCACCTTCGTGATGGGGGTGAACGACGGCGACTTCGACCCCGAGGCCCACGTGGTGGTCTCGAACGCCTCGTGCACCACCAACTGCTTCGTCCCCATGGCCAAGGTGCTCGACGACGCCTTCGGCATCGTGAGCGGCCTCATGACCACGGTGCACGCCTACACGAACGACCAGAACCTGCTGGACCTGCCCCACCGCGACCTGCGCCGGGCCCGGGCGGCGGCCGTCAACATCGTGCCGGCCTCCACCGGGGCGGCCCGGGCCACCGGGCTGGTGCTCCCGGCCATGCAGGGACGCCTCGACGGCGGGTCGCTGCGGGTGCCGGTGCCGGTGGGGTCCATCACGGACTTCACCGCGGTGGTGGGAGGCGAGGTGACGGCGGGGGAGGTCAACCGGGCGTTCGCCGCCGCCGCCCGGAGCCCCGGCCTCGGGCGGGTGCTGGTGTACTCGGAGGACCCGCTGGTCTCCTCGGACATCGTGGGCAGCCCGGCGTCGTGCACCTTCGACTCGGGGCTCACCATGGCCCAGCCGGTCGACGGCGGCACCACGCTCGTCAAGGTCCAGGGTTGGTACGACAACGAGTGGGGGTACTCCAACCGGCTGGTGGACCTGGCGGTGCTGGTGGGCGGCCCGGGCAGCGCTGCGTGACGGTCCCGTCGCTGCTGCGGGGCCTCCCGCTGCTCGAGGATCTCCCGCCGGTCGAGGGTCGCCGCATCCTGGTCCGCACCGACTTCAACGTGCCGCTCACGCAGGACGCGGACGGGCGCACGGTGGTGGCCGACGACTTCCGCATCCGCATGGCGCTCCCCACGCTGACCTGGCTCCAGGAGCGCGGGGCGGCGGTGACCGCCTGCAGCCACCTCGGCCGCCCGGCCGGCGAGCCGGATCCGCGCTGGGCGATGGACCCGGTCCGGGAGCGGCTGGAGGCGCTGTGCCCCGGGGTGGCGCTGGCCGAGAACCTCCGCTTCTCGCCCGGCGAGAAGGCCAACGACCCGGCCTTCGTGGCGCGGTTGGTGGACGGGTTCGACGGCTACGTCAACGAGGCGTTCGGGGTGGCCCACCGGCGGCACGCCTCCGTGGTGGGCCCGCCGGCCCACCTGCCCAGCGCGGCCGGCCGCTGCCTCGCCCGCGAGGTGGAGGTGCTCGGCAAGCTGCTGGACGGGCCGGCCCGGCCGTTCGTGGCGGTGGTGGGCGGGAGCAAGGTGGCCGACAAGCTCGGGGTGCTCCGGGCCCTCGCCGAGCGGGTGGACGTCCTCGCCCTGGGGGGCGCCATGGCCTTCACCTTCCTGGCGGCCATGGGCCACCACGTGGGCGACTCGCTGGTGGACCCGGACCGCCTGGAGGACTGCCGGAAGCTGCTGGCGTCCGGGGCGACGGTCCTGCTGCCGGAGGACTCGGTGGCGCTGGAGCCCGGGGCCACCTGCTGCGACGGCACGGGGGGCGTGGACGACGTGGTGCTCGGGGCCACGAAGGTCGTGGGCCGGGACATGCCCGACGGCTGGCGGGGGGTGGACATCGGCCCGGAGACGGCGGCCGCGTTCGCCGGGGCGATCGCCGGCGCCGGCACGGTGCTCTGGAACGGGCCGCTCGGGGTGGTGGAGGACGAGCGCTTTGCCGCCGGGACCCGCCGGGTGGCCCAGGCGGTGGCCGCCTGCCCCGGGTTCACCGTGGTGGGCGGCGGGGACAGCGCCCGTGCCCTCGACCAGCTCGGGCTGGCCGAGCGGATCGACTTCGTCTCCACCGGGGGCGGGGCGTCCCTGGAGCTGGTGGAGCTGGGGGACCTGCCCGGGCTGGCGGCCCTGCGGGGCGCGCCCAACGCCCGGCGGGCCTGACCGCGGCGCCGATGGCGGGAGGCGATCGAGAGCCGGGCGGCCGGCGGCCGCTGGTGAGCGGCAACTGGAAGATGCACCACGACCACCTCGAGGCGCTCCACATGGTGCGCGACCTCGGGCTCCGGCTGAAGCCCGCCGACGTGGCGGCGGTGGACGTTTCCGTGCACCCGCCCTTCACCGACGTGCGCACGGTGCAGACGCTCGTGGAGGGGGAGCGGATCCCGGTGGCCCTGGGGGCCCAGCACTGCCACGACCACGACCGCGGCGCCTTCACCGGCGAGGTGAGCCCCCAGATGCTCGCCCGGCTGGGGGTCCGCTACGTCATCGTGGGGCACTCCGAGCGCCGGCGGCTCTTCGGCATGACCGACGAGGCGGTGGCCGCCACCCTGCGGGCGGTGCTGCGGCACGGGATGACGCCCATCTGCTGCGTGGGGGAGACCGAGGAGGAGCGGCAGCGGGGGCGGACCGAGGCCCGCCTGGCCGAGCAGGTGCGGGCGGCGCTGGCCGGCCTGGCGGCCGAGCAGGTGGCCGGACTGGTGATGGCCTACGAGCCCGTCTGGGCCATCGGGACCGGCAACGCCGCCACCCAGGTCGATGCCGAGGACGCCTGCGTGTTCCTCCGGGGGCTGGTGGCCGAGCTGGCCGGGGACGAGGCGGCGGCGGCCGTGCGGATCCAGTACGGGGGCTCGGCCAGCGCCGAGAACGCCGCCGACCTGGTGTCGGAGCCGGACGTCGACGGGCTGCTGGTGGGCGGTGCGAGCCTGGAGGCCGGGAGCTTTGTCGACCTCCTCCGGGCGGTCGCTGCCTGCTACCGTTCTTGAGCCGCCCAGCCGTCGGAGGACGGCCCGAGCCCGGAGGAGGAACCACCCGGTGTTGACCTGGTTGTACATCGCCATCGAGGTCGTGACGGCCGTGGGCCTGGTCTTCCTCATCCTGATGCACAGCGGGAAGGGCGGCGGCCTGTCGGACATGTTCGGGGGCAGCGTCGGGGCGGCGGCGCAGGGGTCGACCGTGGTCGAGCGGAACCTGGACCGGATCACCGTCACCGTCGCCATCGCCTTCGCCTTCGCCACGCTCACCCTGGACCTCCGGCTGCAGTGACCCGTCCGGGCAGGGGCCCGGGCAGGCGGCGCCGGGCCCTGGGGCACCGGGCGCTCGTGGCGGCGGCGGTGGCCGTGGCCCTGGCGGCGGGCGTGGCCGGGTGCGACGGCGGGACAGCCTCCGCCGGCTCCGCCACCACCACCAGCAACCCCGCCGACCCGTGGGTGGCCGGGCTCGGGGGCACGCTGTCCGTGGGCATCGACCGCGCCCCCACCGGCTGCAACCCCAACTCGGCGACCGGCGACACGTGGGCCAACCGGCTGGTGCTGGAGCCGGTGCTGCCGAGCGCCTTCTTCGTGGGCCCCGGCGGGACAGCGACCTACGACTCGGCGGTCATCACCCAGGCCGAGGTGGTGAGCACCACGCCGCAGACGGTGGTCTACACACTCAACCCGGACGCCGTGTGGTCGGACGGCGTGCCGATCACGGCGGCGGACTTCGTCTACGCCTGGCACCAGCAGCGCGGCACCACGCCGGGCGGCACCGGCTCGGGCGACGACGTGGCCAGCACCCTCGGCTACCGGCGGATCAAGTCGGTCACCGGCACCAACCACGGCCGGACGGTGACGGTGGTCTTCAGGACTCCGTTCGCCGACTGGAAGATGCTCTTCGACGACCTCCTGCCGGCGCACGTGATGGAGCAGCAGGGGTGGGACCCGGGGTGCACCACCGTGGACCCGGCGATCGACCTCTCCGGCGGGCCCTACGAGATCGGCTCGGTGGACCAGGGGCACGAGGTGACCCTGGTGCGCAACCCGCACTGGTGGGAGGCCGCCCCGTACCTGGACCGGATCGTGGTCCGCACGGCGAGCGGCGCCGACCAGCTCGCGACGTGGCTCGACCACCACGTGGTCCAGGTCGCCCAGCCGTCGTCCTTCGGCCCGGCGTTCCTGGCGTCCGTCGCCTCCCGGCCGTCGGTCGAGAGCTCGAGCCAGATCTCGTCCACATTCCTCCAGCTCGAGTACTCCACCACCTCGCCGGTGACCGGCCAGCTCGCGGTGCGGGAGGCGGTCAGCCACGCCGTGGACCGCCAGGCGATGGTGAACGAGCTGGTGGGGCCGATCAACACCTCGATCGTGCCGGCATCGAGCCACCTGTTCTCGCAGGGCCAGACCGGGTACCCGGCGGCGCACGCCCCACCCCTCCAGCAGGCGGCGCAGCCCGGCAGCTCGCCGCCGTCCACGTCGCCCACACCCACGCCCCAGCAGCCCTGGCCGCTCGGGGCGGACGCGGCGACGTCGGCGCGGGAGCTCGAGGACGCCGGCTACGTCCAGGACCCCACAGGCACCTGGCTGGACTCGTCCGGCCAGCCCCTGGTGCTCCGGCTGGCGGTGGACACAGGGGACGGCTGGGCGGAGGCGGCGGGCGACGTGCTGGTGCGCCAGCTCCGCCAGCAGGGGATCACGGTGACGGTGGTGGCGGCGCCCGACGCCAAGTCGGCCGGCCTGGATCTGGCCAACGGGCAGGCCGACGCGGCCGTCATCCCGTTCGACGCCACGCCCTACCCCAGCCAGGCGATCGCCTGGTACACCACACTGCTGGGCGCGCCGGGGGTGGGGGGGTCGCAGGACTGGTCGAACTTCTACGACCCCACACTGAACGCCACCCTGGTGAAGGCCTCCCAGGAGCTCAACCCGGACGACGCCGCCCCCCTGTACACGCAGGCGGACACCACGCTGTGGGAGCAGATGGTGGCGCTGCCGCTCTTCGCCGAGCCCTCGGCGCTGGCGTGGTCGGCCTACGCGGCAGGGGTGGGCCCCAACCCCAACGGCCCGGGCCTGCTGTGGTCCACCACCACGTGGGGGCTGCGGGTGCCGGCCACCAGCCCGGACACCGCGCCGGGGTAGGGGCGGGCGGGGGACGCGGTAGGCTGGCGGGCCACGTCGGAGTGGCGGAATAGGCAGACGCGCCAGCTTGAGGGGCTGGTGCCCGCAAGGGCGTGGGGGTTCAAGTCCCCCCTCCGACACCAGGCGGCGAGACGTTGCCCACGTTCGAGGTGTGGACGCGGTGTCGATGGCAAGTCTCTTCGCCTGATCCCCACGTCATCCCTGCCAGGAGCGTGCTCGAGGACGGGTTCTACCGCCGAGAGCAGCAGGGCCACTCCTTCTACACTGCGCCGAACCGGGCGTCGTAAGCAGTGGCCAACGCGTCGATGAACTCGTCCCATCGAAGGCCGGAACCGGCAGGGGGCAGGTCCGGGTGGATGGCTCCAGACTCCCGATCGAAGGCGACGACGGCGATGCTTTCCAGCAGATGTGGAGCGTCACCCTCGGTCCGGCGCCCGCCGGCCCTCACGAACCTGGCGATGGCTCGCTCAACGAGGTGCACGGTCGTCTTCCACTGCTGATCTGTGCCGCTCTTGGACCGCTCGGAGGTGGGGAGCGTCATGACGCCACCCACGACGGCAAAGGGGAACTTGAGGTGGACATTCACAGCGAACGTTCGGACGTCGCCAAATCGGTTCCAGATGGCTCGTCCCACGGCAAGGTGAACAGGTTTCAGCTCAACGGCGAGCGTGAGTCCGTCAATCGCCGTCATCTCGGATACGTCGGCCTTCACCTCGCGTAGCCCGCCGCCGACTTCCCGTTCGCCGGCGAATGCGTGAGGAAGCGACATGCCAAGGCGGTCTCGTAGATCGAGGAGCGTGATCAGCGCAAGAGAGCTCGATAGCGCCAACTGCACCGCCTTTGCTTGCCCTCTCCGCATGAGGCTGGCCATCCGTACGTACTCGCCCGCTGCCTCACAGTATCGGTGGACGGTGGGCCGGCCAGCGAGCCGTAGCTGATCCAGCACAGGAGTGGGAACAGCGACATCGGTCGGTTCCTCCGAGGCAAGGAGACGGTCGTCTTCAACATCGCTCTCCGGAGCGTCATCGTCCGACGTGCTCATGCTCCCTTCTTATCGCGGTCCGAGCGGGTTCGGGGAAGGTCGATCTCGACCTTGCCGCTCACATCCATCTGCCGTAGCCGATCGGCGGTCAGCTCCACGTACTTGGGAATGAGCTCAACCGAGATGGAGCTCCTGCCGGTTTCGATTGCTGCAACGGCGGTCGTCCCGGTTCCTCCGAAAGGATCAACGACGGTGTCGCCGACGAAGGAGAACATCCGAATAAGCCGGCGTGGAATCTCTACCGGGTAGGGCGCAGGGTGGTCCCTCCGTAGCTGCCCACTCACGTCCATCCAGATGGGCGAGAACCATCGGGAGTAGTCGTCCGTCTCGATACGGGACCGCTTCTCTTGCTCGGGAGTTGGGCTCCGGTAGCCGCCTGGCTTGCGGAGCAGGAGGATGTGCTCCACATCGTTCTTGACGATGCCATTTGGGAGATTGGGCTTTCCCAGAAATCGACTCGAACGCGAAGCCTCGAGCTTGATGTTCGCCACCTTGAGCCACCGGATGGGCGTGAGGTTGTCGAACCCAAGGTGGCGGGCCCTCACCTGGATATCGGCGGAGAGCGGCAGGACGTGGTGTCGCCCGCCCTTTCGGCGGGAAATACAGACATCGCCGACGACGCAGGCCACTCTGCCTCCTGGAACAAGGATTCGGAGCGCCTCCCGCCAGACTCTGTCTAGCTCGTCAAGAAAGTCCTCGTAGACGGGCATGTTCCCCAACTGGCCGGGGTGATCCTCGTACTCCTTCAGCGAGCCGTATGGCGGGCTCGTGCACACCAGGTGGACGCTCTCGGTCTCGACGAAGCCGAGATCACGTGCGTCGCCCTGGCGGACCACGTGGGTGGTGGGGCCGTTCATGACCTGTCAGCGTAGGAGGGGGTTGCGACACTCGGGGGGATCGTCGGCGGCGGTAGATTCGTGCTTCACCGGGACGCGCTGGAAGCGGCACCACGCCGCGAGATCGGTCAGTCGACGGTGATCTCCAGATCTTCGGGGAACTGGACGAACGGCGAACCGGGCCGGTACTCGACCGGGATCTCCGACGGCTGCCCGTACCGGGTCACGTCGAAGACGTTGGACGAGAGCACGCTGTCGGCCACGGCCACCCCGCACAGGGTGATCTCGGCGGCGTCGGCGAAGGCGTCGGCCGGGCGGACGGTGCGGCCCCGCAGCTCCTCGTACCACGCCAGCGGCGCCCGCCCGATGACGCAGTACTCGCACTCGTCGGCGTGGGCACCCACGCGGTGGCCCAGCATCACGTGGTGGGCGCCGTCGTCGATGATGTAGACGGCGTCGTCGCCGTCGCCCACGCAGTCGCGGACGCGCTCGTGGCGCTTGTGCGACGGGAGCAGGTGCCACTGGATGTGGCGGCGCTCCTTCATGGCCCACAGCGGGCACGGCGGCACCACGCCCTCGGGCTCGTCCTCCTCGAGCGGCGTGGACTCGTCCCGGCCCACCAACGGCGCCGGGAGCCGGGCCACGCCGGGCTCGAGCACGATGTCGCCCGGCCTGGCCGGACGGGCCGGTGTGGGCGTGACGGCCCCGCCCCACTCGCCGGGCCTGCCGGCCTCCGGCTGGTCGCCTCGGTCTGTTCCCTCCACCCGGTCCTCCTCCGATCACCGTCGGGGCGCTCGTCGGTGCCGATCATAGGGCGGCCAGTGGAGCGGCTCATAGGGCGGCCTCGGCCAGCATCCGCCCGAGGTTGGCCATGCCGGCGTCCACGTGGTCGAGGTAGCGGCCCAGGGCCTGCTGGACGGCGGGGTCGTCCACGTAGTCCTCCAGGCCCCGGAGCCAGTGGAGGCGGGCGCCGCCCAGCCAGGCCTGCACGTCCGGCTCGTCCTGCCAGATCCGGGCGGCCGACGTCTCGCCGAGGACGGTCCGCAGGACGTCGAGGGCCACGTGGGGGTAGGGGTTGACCGGGCAGAGCCGGTTCTTCTCCTCCGTACCCTCCCGGCTGGCCTCCACGAACCCCTCGAACGCCGCGCTGAACGGGAACCCGGACAGGCGGATCGCCTGCACGGTCACGCGGTCCTCGGTGAAGACCGGCACGGCCGGTGGCCGGGCCAGGCCCTTGGCCGCGCAGTGCACGTGGAGGGTCCCCGGTGTGGTGGGGACGCTGCCGTGCTCCAGCTCGAGGGTGCGGGTCCCCACCCGCCGGACGTGGCCGAGGCGCGTGACGTCCTCCACCTCCCGGAGCCGCTCCAGCTCGGCTTCGGTGGCCAGGGCGCCCTTGAACATGGTGGGCGTGACGGCCGGATCGGCCCGCAGGAGCCAGCCGGCGTCGGCCAGCAGGCCGAGGAAGGCCTCCGTCGTGGCCGCCGTGGCGGCGGCCTCGGTGACGAGGGACACGCCCACGAACGACGTCCCCACCAGCTCGCCGCACTGGAAGAAGCGGCGGTTGATGAGCCAGGGCTCGCGCGGCTTGACCCAGCGGACGCGGTCCGGCGCCACCCCGCCGTCGAGGAGCCAGAGGCAGGCGTCCATGGCCGTCTTCCCGGCGCCCACGATCGTGAACCGCTCGGCCTCGCCGGACAGCCGCGGGAGCTCGCCCACGGGTGCGCACCGGGCGCCCTCGTCCACGGTGAACGGCGGCGGGGACGACGCGGGGACGGACGGTTCGAGGTAGGTGGCGTCCACCACCCGCGTGCGGACCGTCACCTCGTAGCGGTCGCCGGAGAGCCGGGAGGCGAACGTGGTCCCCCCGAGGTGCTCGCACATGGGGAAGTAGCGGACCTGGCCGGTGGGCAGCAGGCGCTCGCGCATGACGCGGTCGTAGTAGGCGCAGATCTCCGGCCCGCCGGCCCGCTCGTAGAGGCCGGCGTTCCCGCCGTCGCGGTCGATGGCGTCGTTGCCGAGGGGGAGGGAGTTCACGCCGTAGACGGCGGAGGGCATGTGCAGGCGGACGAACGGGTAGGCGTCCAGCCAGTGGCCGCCGGGCGCGTGGCGCCGGTCGACCATCACCACCCGGGCGTCGGAGGCGGAGACCAGCGCGTCGGTGAAGGCCATCCCGCCGGCCCCGCACCCGACCACGAGGTAGTCGGTGTCGAGGGTGTGCGTGGCCATGACGTCCGCTCCTCCCACCCGGCGCCGCCGGCTCACCAGCCTGCTGCCCTTCCTCACGCTCCGCAACCAGGGTGCAGGAGCGACCGCCGGTCGGTACCGTGGGCGCACCACGCGTCAGGGAGGGCAGCGCCATGGACGAGACCGTTCGCCGGCACAAGGTCGTGCTCGACGAGCCCGAGACGCCGACGACCTGGTACAACCTGGTGTCGGACCTGCCCAGCCCGCCGCCGCCGGCCCTGCACCCGGGGACCCTCGAGCCCGCCGGCCCGGACGACTTCGCCCCCCTCTTCCCGATGGACCTCATCCTCCAGGAGGTCTCGACGGACCGGCACGTCGAGATCCCCGGGGCGGTCCTGGACGTCTACCGCCAGTGGCGGCCGAGCCCGCTGTTCCGCGCCCACCGCCTGGAGCAGGCGCTCGGCACCCCGGCCCGCATCTACTACAAGTACGAGGGGGTGAGCCCGGCGGGCAGCCACAAGCCGAACACCGCCGTGCCCCAAGCCTACTACAACGCCAAGGCGGGCGTCCGGAAGCTGACCACGGAGACGGGGGCCGGGCAGTGGGGTTCGGCGCTGGCCTTCGCCTGCGCGCTGTTCGGCCTGGAGTGTGAGGTCTGGCAGGTGGGGGCCAGCTACGACCAGAAGCCGTACCGGCGCCTCATGATGGAGACCTTCGGCGCGGCCGTGCACCGCTCGCCGTCGGCGCTGACCGGGGCCGGGCGGAGGTACCTGGCGGAGGACCCCCACCACCCGGGCTCGCTGGGCATCGCCATCTCCGAGGCGGTGGAGGTGGCGGCCCAGGACCCCGAGATCCGCTACGCGCTGGGCAGCGTGCTCAACCACGTGCTGCTGCACCAGACGATCATCGGGGAGGAGGCGCTGCTCCAACTGGCCAAGGCGGGGGAGCGCGCGCCGGACCTGATCGTGGGCTGCACCGGCGGCGGCTCCAACTTCGCCGGCCTCTCCTTCCCGTTCCTCCGCGAGAAGTTGGCCGGGAGGATGTCGCCCACCATCCGGGCGGTGGAGCCGTCGTCCTGCCCGTCGCTCACCCGGGGTGTCTACGCCTACGACTTCGGCGACTCGGCCGGCATGACGCCGCTGATCAAGATGCACACGTTGGGCCACGACTTCGTGCCCGACCCGATCCACGCCGGCGGCCTCCGCTACCACGGCATGTCGCCGCTGCTCAGCCACGTCTACGAGCTGGGCCTGATGGAGGCGATCGCCCTGCCGCAGACCGAGTGCTTCACCGCCGGCGTCCAGTTCGCCCGCACCGAGGGGATC
This sequence comes from Acidimicrobiales bacterium, assembly GCA_050743905.1. Classification (GTDB taxonomy): domain Bacteria; phylum Actinomycetota; class Acidimicrobiia; order Acidimicrobiales; family RAAP-2; genus JBOGGH01. The sequence goes on along the minus strand of JBOGGH010000007.1, from coordinate 263 downwards.
GTGCCGGCGCCGGAGCCCACCCACGCCATCGCCGCCGCCGTCCGCGAGGCGGCGAGGGCCAGGGAGACCGGGGAGGAGACGGTCATCCTGACCGCCGTCTGCGGCCACGGGCAGTTCGACCTGGCCGCCTACGACGAGTTCCTGGGCGGCCGCATGGTGGACGAGGACCTCACCGACGAGCGGCTGGCCGCCGGCCTGGCCACCATGCCGTCGGTGGGCTGAGCCCGGCCGCCCGGCCAGCCAGCCGCCCAGCCGCCGCTGGC
>JBOGGH010000006.1:0-21588 GCA_050743905.1 Acidimicrobiales bacterium | reverse complement strand
GGCTGGGGCTGGCCGAGCCCGTGCTGCCCTGGCACGCCGACCGGGTGCGGGTGGGCGAGCTCGCCGCCGCCCTGGCGGTCGCCGCCGGAGCCGGGACCAAGGTGGCGCTCGACGTGGTGCTGCTGTCCCAGACCGAGGTGGGCGAGGTCACGGGGGACGCCGGCGGGTCGTCCACCCTCCCCCACAAGCGCAACCCCACCCGTGCCGTGCTGGCCCGGGCCTGCGGCGTCCGGGCCACCGGGCTGGCCGGGACGCTGCTCTCGTCCATGGCCCAGGAGCACGAGCGGGCCGCCGGGGCGTGGCACGCCGAGTGGCCGGCGGTGACCGAGCTCCTGCGCGCCACCGGCGGGTGCCTGCACGCGGTGGCCGGGTCGCTCGAGTCCCTCCGGGTGGACGCCGGCCGCATGCAGGCCAACCTGGCGATCGGCCACGGCCTGCTGATGGCCGAGCGGGTGCTGGCCGACCTCGCCACCGACCTGGGGTGGGAGGAGGCCGGTGCCCAGGTCCGCACGGCCACCGAGCGGGCGCTCGACGGGCCCGAGCCGTTCGACCGCGCCCTGGCCGGCCTGGAGCCGGTGGCGCGCGTCCGCACGGCGGCGGAGCTGGCGGCCCTGTGCGACCCGGTGGGCTACCTGGGTGCCGCCGGCGAGCTGGTGGACCGCGCCCTCGCCTCGCGGCGCCGGGCGGGGGGAGGGTCGGGCCGGTGAGCCTCTCGTACCACCTGGACGGGCCGGCGGGCGCGCCGGTCCTCGTGCTGGGTAACTCCCTCGGCACCACGGTCGAGCTGTGGGACCGCCAGATGGCCGCCTTCACCGACCACTTCCGGGTCCTGCGGTTCGAGCTGCCCGGCCACGGCGGGAGCCCGGCGCCCCCGGGGCCGTACACGATCGCCGGGCTGGCCGGCAGCGTGCTGGCCCTGGTGGACGAGCTCGGCGTGGACCGCTTCTCCTACTGCGGGGTCTCGATCGGCGGGATGCTCGGCATGTGGCTCGCCGCCCACCGCCCGGGCCGCGTGGACCGGCTGGTGCTGGCGGCCACCGCGCCGGTGCTGGGTCCCCCGGAGGCGTGGACCGAGCGCGTCGCCACCGTGCGCCGTGAGGGCACGGGCGTGCTGGTGAGCACGCTCCTCGAGCGCTGGCTGCCCGGGCCGTACCGCGAGGCGCACCCCGAGGTGGTGGCCGGGGTGTCCGCCATGATCGAGGGCTGCGACGACGAGGGGTACGCCGGCTGCTGCGAGGCCGTCGCCGGCATGGACCAGCGGCCGGACCTCGCCTCGATCCAGGCGCCCACCCTGGTGGTCGCCGGCGCCGAGGACCCGGTCACCCCGCCGGCGGCCTGCCTCGAGCTCGCGCAGGCCGTCCCCGGTGCGGGGCTCACCTGCCTCCCGGGCGCCGCGCACCTGGCCAACCTCCCCCACCCGGCGCGGTTCGCCGACCTGGTGGTGGACCACGTGGCCGGCCCGCCGGCGGCGCGGGGCATGGCGGTGCGACGGGCGGTGCTGGGCCACGCCCACGTCGACCGGGCCGCCGCCGGCGCCACGGCGTTCTCCGCCCCGTTCCAGGACCTCATCACCCGCTACGCCTGGGGGGAGATCTGGTCGCGGCCGGCGCTCGACCACCGCACCAGGAGCGCCGTCACCCTGGCCATGCTGGTGGCACTGGGCCGGACGGACGAGCTGTCGTTCCACGTGCCGGCGGCCGTCCGCAACGGGCTCGGGCCCGAGGAGATCCGCGAGGTGCTGCTGCAGGCGGCGGTCTACGCCGGGGTGCCGGCGGCGCGGGAGGCGTTCCTCGTGGCCGAGCGGCTGCTCGACGGGGAGGCGTAGGGGGCGGTGCCGGAGGCTCGTGCGGGGGCGGGCGGCGAGCGGCACGGGGACTTCGTCCAGTCGCTGGCCCGCGGGCTGTCGGTCATCCGCGCCTTCGGCGCCCACCGGCCGGCCCTCACCCTGGCCGAGGCGGCGGCGGCCACCGGTCTGAGCCGCGCCGCGGCGAGGCGGTTCCTGCTCACCCTGGTCGACCTCGGCTACGTCCGCTACGACGGCCGGCGCTTCTCGCTGCGCCCGCGCGTGCTCGACCTCGGCTACGCCTACCTGTCCGGGCTGAGCCTGGCCGAGGTGGCCCAGCCCCACGTGGAGGAGCTGGTGGCCCAGGTCCACGAGTCGTCGTCCATCGCCGTGCTGGACGGCGGCGACATCGTCTACGTGGTCAGGGTCCCCACCAGCCGCATCATGCGCGTGGCCATCTCGATCGGCACCCGCTTCCCCGCGTACTGCACGTCCATGGGCCGCGTCCTGCTCGCCGCCAAGCCGCCGGGCGAGCTGGACGCGTTCCTGGCGCAGGTGGACCTGGCACCGCGGACGGCACGGACGGTGACCGACCCGGCGCGGCTCCGGCGGATCCTCGGCGACGTGGCGCGCCAGGGCTACGCGCTGGTGGAGGCGGAGCTGGAGGAGGGGCTGGTCTCGGTAGCGGCGCCGATCCGGGACGCCGGCGGCGGCGTGGCGGCGGCCATCAACGTGTCGGCCAGCGCCTCGCGGGTGCGGCCGGCGGCGCTGCGACGGGACGTGGTGCCGGCGCTGCTGGCCACGGCGGCCCAGATCGAGCGGGGCCTGCGGGCCGCCGGCTGAGCGGAGCGGTGAGCACCACGGGCGGGGGGCGCGTGGCGCGAGGGGGGCGGTACGGTGACGGTGGGGCCGGCGCCCGGGTGGACGCCGGGAGACGAGCGAGCTCTGCGGCAGGTGCCCGGAGCAGATCGGGGGTTACGTGCCGAGGATCGAGCCGATGCCCATGGACGAGATGGCGCCGGAGCCCCGACGCATCATCGAGGAAGGGGTGGCCGAGGGGCTCTACGCCACGCCGGTGCCGCTGCAGATCTTCGCGTACCGCACGCAGCAGATCCTGATGACGAACGCCGCCCGGACGGCCTGGGGGCAGCGGTCCCTGCTCGGCGGGCGGATCCTGGAGCTCCTGCGCATCCGCAGCGCCCAGTTGGGCGAGTGCCAGCCCTGCATGCAGTCGCGCAAGCACAGCTCCATCACCGAGGAGGACGTGGCCTGCCTGGTCTCGCCGGGCGGCGCGGACCTGAACGAACAGGAGCGCCTCGCCGTGGAGTTCCTCGACCTCCTCTCGGCCGACCACCACGCGATCGACGAGGCGTTCTACCGCCGCCTCGGGGAGCACTTCACGGCGGCGCAGATCGTGGAGCTGGGGTTCGCCTGCGCGAGCTCCATGGGCCTGCACCGGTTCATCCACACCCTCGACGTCTTTGGCGAGGCGCCTCCGGTCATCCGCTACAGCCCCGATCAGGTCGACTCGGCCATCGACGAGCCCGCGGCGCGCACCGCCCCGTGAGCCGGACCGTCCTGGTGACGGGGGCCACCGGGCTGGCCGGCGCCAACGTCTGCAAGCTCCTGGTGGAGCGGGGCGACACCGTGCGGGCCCTCGCCCGCGGGAGCGCGGACACCGGGCCGCTCTCGGCGCTGGGGGTCCAGGTGGTCACCGGGGACATCACCGATCCCGACGCCGTGCTGCGTGCGGCCAGGGGCAGCGACGCCGCCGTCCACTGCGCGGCCCTCCTCGGCGGCGCCAGCCAGGACCCCGCCGACTTCGAGGCGGTGAACGTCGGCGGGACCAGGAACGTCCTGGACGCGGCCGAGGCCGTCGACATGGGCCGCGTGGTCGCCCTCAGCACCGGCACGTTCTTCGACACGGCCGGAGGCCTCGATCGCGAGGACGCACCGGTGGCCGAGGCACCGAGCCAGGATCCCTACACCCTCACCAAGATGGCGGCGTTCCTGGACGCCATGTCCCGCGCCGCCAGGGGCCGGGACGTGGTCAGCGCGCATCCGGGCGCCATCTACGGCCCGTCTCCGGTGGCCAGCAACGCCCTCGGCGTCACCAGCTTCAACCGGGTGCTCCTCTCGGCGGCGCGGGGCCGGATCGAGCGGTACCTGGCGTTCCCCCTGAGCTGGGTGTACGCCGAGGACGTGGCACGAGGGTGCCTCCTCGCCCTGGACAAGGGGGTGGCGGGGGAACGGTACGTGCTCGGCGGCCGGCCCGAGGACATGACCAGCGTCGCCGGCGCCTGCAACCGCCTGAGCGAGGTGGCCGGGCTCGACCACCGGGTGGTCGACGTGGAGCCGTCCGGCGACCCCGAGCTGCTGGAGGTGTTCGGGCCCACGCTCATGGCCATCGCCGAGCGGGCCGCCCGGCAACCGCCCGAGCGCCGGCGGCTGGAGGGCTCGAAGACCTACCAGCGGCTCCGCTACAGCCCCATCGGCCTGGACGAGGGCCTGGGCCACACCTACGAATGGTTCCGGGCGCTGGGCAAGGTGGACGCCGCGTAGCGCTCGCCGGCCCGGCCCCCGGGCGGGCCCGGATCGGGCAGGCCGCCGCCCCCGGCCACGACCACGTTCAGCGAGCGTGGCGCCGGAAGTGCCGGCTGAGCGTCTCCTCCTGCTGCTGGTACGAGGAGCCGATGGCCGGGCCGTAGAGCATCTCCGGCGGCTCGAGCATGCGCTCGTAGGTCAGCTTGCAGACCGCCTGGCCGTGCTCGATCATGAACGGCACGTCGTGAGCCCGCACCTCCAGCGCGGCGCGGGACCCGTGGAAGTGGCCGGTCGGGTCGAAGCCGAACCCGGGGTCGAAGAAGCCGGCGTAGTGGGTTCGCAGCTCGCCGCTCGTCGGATCGTACGCCGTCATCTCGGCGGCCAGCGTCGGCGGGACGGAGACCGCCTCGTTCGACATCAGCAGGTAGAACCGGTTGGGCGAGAGGACCACGCGATCCCCGTCCTCCCGCATGACCGAGTCCCAGTAGGGGGCCGGGTCGATCTCGCCGGAGCGGCCGAGATCGAGCAGCGGCGCATGGTCCCGGGCCGAGAACCCCACCCGCCCGCTGCCGTCGCCCCGGAGGTCGAGCCCGAGGAACAGGCCGTTCGACAGCACGAGCGACTCGGCGGGGACCGCCTGGCCCGCCCGGTAGAGCAGCGGATGCTGGCGGTGGGCCTCCCGGATCTCGGCGTCGTCCAGGGCCGGGCGCCCGATGGTGAGCCGGAGCTGGTTGAGGGCGAGATCCTCGCGGACCCGGATGGCGAAGGAGAGCGGGACCACCTCCAGGAACAGGGAGCCGTCGTACCCGGGCCCGATCTCGTCGAAGCGCTCGCTGTGGTCGGTGATGACGCGGGTGAAGACGTCGACCCGGCCGGTGGAGCTCTTGGGGTTCGCCCGCCCCCGCAGCCCGCCGGGAAGGTGCAGGCGTTCCTTCAGCTCGATCAGGTACGGGGCGCCCACCTCGAGCATGGCTCCCTCGCCCCGGATGTCGATCTCGTCCAGCGCGTACTCCTTGAGCCGGTTCTCCACGGTGTCGCTCCGGGGGAGGAAGCTGCACCGGATGCGCACGGCCCGCTCCCCGAGCCGGAGGTCGAGGCTTGCCGGCTGGACGTTCTCCTCCGGGATGGTGAACCGCCCCGCGTCGACGTAGCCGGCGCGGATCGCTCGCAGGAGGTGCTGGCAGGGCAGAACGCCGTTCCCGCGCTGCGGCACCTCGTCCGACGTCCGGGCCCGGTAGGTCGCAGCGGAACGTGCGGACGCCGCCTCGTCCGGCGTGGCCGCCGTCATCTGCCCGCCACCCGCCGTGTTACCGGCCCGACGCCGGACGCCACGATGTCCACGGAGGGAGCCAACCACGGCCCGACTGTTGGCAACAAGGGGGAAGAGCTGTGGAAACGGCTGTGGACGGCCGGTCGGGGGTGGCCGTCCCTGTCGCGCCTGCCCATGCCCCATCGAACCACAGCGCTGTGACGGCGGCTTCCGGCTGCGCCGGCCCGGACGAGGTGCCGCAGCGCTACGTGTCGACGAGGTAGGCGAAGAGCCCGGCCGGAACGGCCCATGCACCAGAACCGGCGGCGTCGAGGACGTTCCGCGTGAGGAGGATGCCGTCCCACTCGGACGCCTCCACCGTGGCGGCATCGCCCTTCCAGCGCCCACCTTCGGTGTACTTGCCCTCGAGCGCGACCCCGGCGAGCGGCTCGCCCACGAAGTCGATCTCCTTGCGACTAGGCGTTCGGACGTAGAAGAGGAAGTGATCGTCCCCCCATCGAACACCTGCTGCGCAAGCGGCCCGTTGCAGGCACATACCGATCTGCATCTCGGCCAGGCTGGTTGGATCGAGGTCCGGCTGCGCGGCGTTGCGCAGGTGGGGAAGCCGGGCCACGAGGGGATCGACGGCGTAGAGCTTGTCCTGAGCCCGTAGCCGGGCCGTCCACGTGCGGTCCGCTTTCCGGGGACAGTCCCACAGGAGGTACGCGTTGCGGAGGTAGCCGACGTGGCGGGTCACGACGTCCTGGCTGACACCGACATCGCGAGCGATGGCGTTCAGGTTTGCCGGGGCACCCATCCCCTCGCCGATGCGAGCCAGGAGCGCCATCGTCGTGGTGATGCTCAGGCGGCTCGTGGCGAACGTGTCGCGGAAGACGACGTTGAACATGTCCTCGATGAACCACTCGGGGATTGGTGTGCCGGCGCGCGCCGCCGCCACGGCGACCGGGAAGCCTCCGTACGACAAGTACAGCTCCCAGCCTCGGACCAGGACGTCGAGCCAGGGAAGCAGCTGGGCGTACGCATCCCGTTCGCGCAGATCGGACAGCTCGAGGCGATCGGCATCGGGCACGTCACCGAACACGAGCCTGGCAAAGGTACGGAAGCCCACGGGCAGCACCGTCCGATCCAGGCCGGACCCCGACCCCCGCCGGCCGGCGAGCACTCCGGTGGCGGACGCCAGCTCCTCGGCGCTCGACCCGGTCAGCACCACGGTGGCCTCGGCGAACTCGGGATCGTTGTCCCGGAGCCACTTGATCTGGGCAGCCCAGTCGCCGGCGACACCGGTCACCTCGTCGACGAACCACCAGCGACGAACCCCCTCCGGTACCGGCGGCAACGCAACGTTGCCGGCTACGGTGCGAAGGTCCGCGGCCGACCAACCGTCGGCGGCGACGCGTACGACGGCGTGGGGCGGCACGCCTCCGGAGAGCAGGTGCTCGATGACCTGTTTGACGGCGACCGTCTTGCCCACCCGCCGGGGCCCGCGAAGGATGTAGAGGCTTCCCTCCTCAAGCCGGGCCAGGCAGTTCGAGCGGTACCCGAGGTGATGCTCAGCGGCCTTGCGCAGATCGGGATCGAACCGAGCCCAATCCTGGGTCCGCCACCAGGGGTTCTGGCGGCTGAGCTCCTGTCCCAGCTGACCGAGCTTGGTGGCTGCCACGGCAGGTCTCCTCCCGCACGAGAGAATGGTACACGTTCTTTACGTTGATACACGGACGATTGTACCCCTATATCTAGGCGGAACCCGGAGAATTGTACCCCACCAGCCGGAGGGCGGGGGCCTCCGCGACCTCCCACGGTCGGCAGAGGGCGGCGGCGGCGGCGTAGATCCGACCCGTTCGCACCAACCTCCCACATGGCAGACCCTCGGCAAGGAGCTCTTCAAGCAGCGCAAGGTGGCCATGGTGATGCCCGGGGGCGGTCTTCCGGCTGGACGGTGGAGGAGGCGTGCGCGGAGCCAGTGCCTCGCCCGCCGCTTGCTTGCCGGCGGGGAAGGTCCGCGTCTGGTACCTCTTCTACCTCTTCCGGCCGGTGACCGAGTCACGCCGACATACGCCTGCAGCTCCTACGCGTTCCCGCGACCTGAGATGGCCACGCACGGCGGCCCATCTCCGGTCGGTCGGGGAGAAACGCGGGAGCAGCGGTAGGGGAAGAGCGTCCGACTCGGCCAAGCACTTTATGCCTCTGAACTGGACGTATTCGGCGCGCTCGGCAAGGAGTGCGCTAACCCCCCAACCGGGGCCTGCGAGGAAATTGCTGGTCACGGGCACCTTCGTGGTCGAGAAGAGCAAGCGCCGGGCGAAGAAACGGCCGGCTGACGGCCAGGACCAGAAATCCCCCAACCAAATAATCGGTGGCTGAGGGCGAAGGTCCGATCCACCACGCACCTCATCGATCCAGCGCCAGCGGTTCGGTCGCCTTCCGCTTCTTCGGTGGGTCCGCGGCGGGGTCTTCTTCGTGGCCATCGTGCCTCCCTTGGGACTCGGACTCTCACTGGTTGCCAAACACCGACCTAATCGTGTGTGTCACGAACAGTGCACGCATATCTCAATCCGATACATACATTAACTAATTGACACCCACGTCGGGCTGGTACGCTAGGTGTCATGCAAAATAGATATGTATCTGTTTCTGATACTTCAAGTCGTGATCTGGCACGCACCATCCCACCCTCCCTGAGCCCTATCCTCACCGCCTTGGAGCTCGAAGCCCCCCAGGTCGTCAGCCTGGCCGAGCTGGCGGGTCTGGTGAACCAAGCCGGCATCGGCACGGAGCCGAGGGTGGTGGCGGACCGGCTCCGCAAACTCGGGTGGCTGCTGCCCACCAAGACGGCGGGGGTGTGGGAGTTCGCCCCGGCCGCCCATGCCGGGCCGATCGGCCACGGCGACCAGTTCCTCGGGCTGCGAGCAGCCTTGGCGGCCCGCCCGTCACTCGACGCGGCGGTCTGCCTCACCTCGGCCCTGGCGGCCCACGGGCTCGTCGATCGCGCCCCGGATCGCCTGGAGGTCGCTATCAGATCGGGAGGCTCCATCCCCCAAGGGCTGCGTCGGGCCACGCGGGTCGTCGTCTTCGACCCCAACCTCGCGCCCGAGCGGTCCCTCGGCGTACCAGTCCACCGGCCCGCCACCGTCCTCCTGCACCTCGCCGCCCGACCAGTCGACGTTCGGGGCTGGGGGGCGATCGCCGATGCTCTACCGGAGGTCATCGATGTGACGACGCCGAGCGACATCGACGCGGAGCTCACCGGGCGGCCCCGGTCGGTCCGGGTCCGTCTCGCCTACCTCGTCCAGGGCGTCGCCCCCGCTCTCGCCGAACGCCTCGTCCCACCCGACGAAGGCGGGCGCACCGCGCCCAAGGTGTGGTTCGGCCCCCGAACCCGCCTCAAGCGGCACAGCTCCCGGTTCTCGGTCGCCGACACGCTGCTGCCCTTCGACCCGGCCGACCTTCGCCCCGCGCCATGAGCGGTCCCTACGACGTCAGGTTGACCCAAGGCCATGTGCTTCGCCATGCCCCGGCCCAGTCGCCGCAAGGTCGAGACGCCGCGGTCATCGACATCGCCCAGGACCTGCTGCTCCGACACCTGGCCGAGCGTGGCGTCCTCACGCTCGTGGCCTTCAAAGGTGGCACCGCGCTCCGCAAGGTCTATGCCGGCGCGGCCGGACGGTTCTCGACCGACCTCGACTTCTCCGTCGCCGCGCTCGACGACGACCCCGATGCCGTCATTGCCCTGCTCGTCGACGAGATCGACGGCACCATCCTCGAACCGTTCACCTACGGTATCGAGAACCGTCGGAACCGCCACACCGTCATCTACCGCAGCGGGCTCGGACCCGACCCGGCCGGACCGCTCCAGTCGAAGATCGACGTCGGACCGCCACCGTGGCTCGCGCCGGTCGAGCGACCGTGGATGGAGGCGCCAATCCACGCCCGCTACGGCGGTCCGCTCCCCCGGTTGCTTGTGGTCAACCTGGCCGAGAACGTCGCCGAGAAGACCGCCCGCCTCAACCGGCGCAGCCCCGCCCGCGACGCCTACGACCTGGTGTGGGTGGCCCGCACCCCCGGACTCGGCCTGGACCGCTCCCAGATCCGCCGCCTGGCGGTACTGAAAGCGTGGGTCGACCTCCACGGGTTGCACACCGACCACGCCGGTTGGTCCGCCCCCCTACCGGGCGCCCAACCCTTCGACGTCGAGCGATGGCTGACGCCCCGCGGAGCACGCGATTTCGATGACGAGGCGATCGGCCTGCTCACCGTGCCGCCTCCCGACCTCGCCGACCTCGGCCAGGATCTCTCTCGGCTCTACCAATGGCTCAACGACCTCGACGACGACGAACGGATCGTGGCCCAGGGCCGAGCGCAGGATCGCAACCTCGTCCTCCGCCTCCTCGGTGACCTGCCCGGCGGACGCTTGACCGCCGTTCGCTAGTCAATATGAAACGGCTGGCTCGGTCCACATCTGCGTGGATCATCCACCAAGGTGGGCAGAGCCAACATACGGAAGGAGCCAGCCGTTTCATATTGACTAGTGAGGTTCTTGCTGGGAGATCGTGGCATGAAAGGCATGGCGCTGCGCTTTGATCCAGCCTTCGAGGTCCGAACCTCCGGGGACCAATTGCGTTTCGAGTCCCGCCACGACTCGGTGAAGCATGGCGTCTGCATCAAAGCCAACATCTACTTGAGGTTTCATCTTCAAGTGGCGTAGTTCCCAGGCACGGGCAGAGATACTGTCTGCTTGAATCAACAACCAACCCGGATTCTTCGCTGGGAAGATCAGCACGGCAAGAACACCGATCTGTCCAGGATTGCGTATGCCATCAAGGTCACGTTGTTTCAACGGTATTTTCGACTTATCGGTGGTCTTGACTTCCACGGCGATGGTTTGGCAAGCGCCGTCGATCAAAGGTGAGGTGGCCGTGAAGTCGGGAACGCCGACAGCATTTTCAACGACATCGAATGCGGCCACTTCAAAGCTGCATGCAAGTACCTGTTGCATGACTCGTCCGAATTCCTGCGGACTCAGTTGCTTGTAGAGGGTATCCAACTGGTAGATCGTCCGATTGATCCGAGCACGATCACTGTTCGTATCACTCATCATCAGCGACGACCGAGGAACCAGTAAGAGGGGACCACGACAGACGCCTACGGTGGAACGAATCGGTACCCGCTGCCTTTCCGATTAGCTCATCGAGTTCCGAATCCTGCGTCCCCACGAGGACTTGGAGTTGCGGAGCGATCCGGGACAGGATGCTGACGAGTGCTTGCTTGTGTTCGGTATCGAGGTTCTGGCTGGGATCATCGAGGATGACAAAGCCAAGGTTGTGTTGAAGCTGCGTGGCGAGAGCGAGATACACACTCAGCGCAACGCAATTCATCTGTGCCGTAGACAACCGAGAGCTAGCAAGCGTTTGCCGATTGTCGGTAGACGAGTGCGTACGGATGAAGTAGTTGTTTCGCTCGATCCCGGAAACCAATTGACTCTCGACTGAAATTTGGATGTTGTCGAAGTACGGGTGATTGCACAGTTCCTTATAGAGCTTTGCGATGTCCACTTGTGCGGTATCTACGGCGTCTCGTGCACGAGTGCTCGCCTCAGCAGTGACGACATCGGCAATCGTTCTGATGCCGCCTTCAAGTCTGCTTAGGGACTCGATCTGCTGTTCAGCGATTGAGGAGTCTTCGTCATCCGTGCCAAGTCGTGAGGACGCTTCCTCATAGTTGGCGTCCAGTTCGAGGAATCGTCCGATCTCCTTGAGTCGTGCCATCAGCGCAGAGATGGCGTCGAATTCCTCTTCACGCTTACTGCGTTCGGCATCGACGGTTGAGGCGTGATCGATCAGCTCGGTTCTATGGGCTTCAAGCGCACTGATGAGTTGATCGTCCGGTACGTCGGTCGTGAGCAATGCACGAGCAGCCGTGCGAGCTTCCGCCATGTCGTCGTTGTGTTGCTTGCTTTCCTTGAGTAGTCGGTCCCGCTTCGTGATGGCCGTATCGAGTTCACCAATCCGTCGTTGCTGGGTGGTCTGTGCCGTCCGAGCGGTTTCCATCTCACTGCGGATGTCTCCGGTGAGATAGCCTTCAAGACGACCGATCAGTTCGTCACGTTCGATTTCCTGACCACAGGCCGGACAGTTGTTCTCGTCGGTCGCAGCTTGCAGATACGAGAGGGTGTCTTGCACGATTCGTTCGGAGATGCCGAGTCGTTCCTGTGCCTCTCGGTACTTTTCGACTTCCGCTTGGGCCGTTGTCTTCTGTTCATCGAAAGTGGCGGGATCACCGAAGGTGTCCCGTAGTTCCGTCATACTCGTGTCCACTCCGGCCAGGAGCTCCGACACGTTGCGGAGCTTGGTCACCGCTCCATCGACGCTTGCGATCTCTTTGGAGGTGTTGGCAGCGATGGCTGCATTCGAAGCCGTCGTGCGAATGACCTTGATTGCTTCGGTAACTCTGCGGCCAAAACTATCGACACCATCGGTTGATTCCGGTACGGATTGTTCCTTGATGGGAGCAGCCGTCGCCTCAGCGAGAGTGCCCAAGTTGTCGATCACCTGCTGTGCCAACAGTGCGATGGCGTCAAACGTCAGGTCCGACTCTGACAGGCCATGCTTCTTGGCATCGTCAAGAGCACGTTGTCTCTGTTGCTCAACCTGCTCAACTGCCCCCGTCAGACGAGCCACGGCGGTGTTCTTGCTGTTCTCCAATTTGCTGAGAGCATCACGGACGGGCTTCGTGGAACCGGACAGCGCCTTGAGCATGTCCCGTAGCTTCTCCACACCAAAGAGACGATCCAGTGCCTCGTTTCGTACTCGTGGATCGTCAGTTAGGAGTCCACGGATGCTTTCTTGGTGGAGGTAGACCGCACGGTAGAAGTCCTCGAAGGTCAATCCGAGGAGACGAAAGAGTGCAGTGTTCGCTTCGGACCCAACGTACTTTTCACCGTTCGGAAGTTGTACGAATGCCTCCGCAGCGCGCTTCCCCGCCTTCTTGGATCGGGTGACGGACGTGACGCCATCGTCATTTTCAAGATCGATGGCTACGGTTGCGGACTGTGCCCGATGCCGGATATTGACGAGTTCATCGTTCGTGGCGTTCTCTTTGGGTTGGTACTGAAGTTCCCCGAAAAGTCCCCACTCAATTGCGCCGAGGATGGAAGTCTTTCCCGATCCGTTTGGAGCGGAAAGCAGCGTCGTCTCTTCGTGGAAATCAATGTCGATAGGATCACAGATGCCCCGGAATCCTTCTGCCCGCAGCCTGACGAGTCGGAGCTTCTGTGCGCTCATCTCGTGGCCGTCCTTTTGCGGGCAGGTGCCTTCTTCGCTGGAGCCTTCTTCTTCGGAGCGGCGCTCTTCGTGACCGAGCGAGTCTGTTTTAGGTCTTTCTCAACTGCGAGCCTTGACTGTCGCACCCGTTCATCAATCACGCCCTTGACGGCGTTGGGGCCACCCTCATCGAAGGCCGTTCGGATGTCAGCCCAGAGGGTGAGGGTGTCATCGTCTGGCAATGCCACGTTGATCTTTGCCTCAACGTCATCGAAGATCGATCCGCCGGTCAGCTCAGGCATGGGGGGGAGCACCCCTGAATCTGGCTGACGCCACGAAACCTCCAGGTAGACATGGGATGATCATACGACCCAGGGGATCAAGCGCTCACGGCCGCCCGGCGGCGGGGTCTTGCCTACGGGGACGCCGGGTTCGAAGGCTCGATGGGTGGCCAGCAGCTGAACCGCCGCATGGTCGGGCTGGGGTCGTAGCCGGGCCGGACGGGACGTTGCCGTCGTCGGCTCGTCGCAGGTTGGTCGGCAGGTCCCGGCTGTTCTCAACCCCCGACGTCGCTATCAACCGGTGACGGGGACCGCCGGGAAATAGCTTCCTGACCTGCACTTTCCCTGCGCGCTCGGAGGGATTCGAACCCCCAACCTTCTGATCCGTAGTCAGATGCTCTAGTCCGTTGAGCTACGAGCGCAGTCCTCTGCCGTGCCCCACGCCCACCGGCCCGGCCACCAGGCCGGTCCCGGGAGATGCGGTGCACGGACAGCTCTCCACTGTACCGTGCCCGCCCCGCGGTCCCCCACCGGCGGCGGTCGCAGCAACGGTGGCCACGGTCGTACGCCCGAGCCCGCACGCCCCTGGGCCCGCACCCGCCCAGGCCAGGCCAGCCCGGCTGGGTAACGTGCAGGCACCCCGTGACCGCCGGACGGCGCGTGCCGGGGGGCGGAGGGAAAGCCGTGCCACGAAGGGGAGGGGAGCAGCCCGGGAACCGGCTGCACGCAGTCGCCGGGCCGGGCCGGGCCCGCCGGCGCGCCCGCCGCAGGGTCACCGCGCCGACGATCGCCCTCCTGGCCGCGGCCGTGCTCCTTCCCCTCGCGGTCCCCGTGGCGGCTGGCGCCGCCTCGTCACCGGCCCCCGCGGCCCCCGTCGCCACCACCACGGCCACGTTCACCGCCCACGGCTCCATCGGCCAGGCCTACGTGCTCGGCGCCACGCCCGGCGCCCACCTGCTGGTGGTCCGTTCCGGCCGGACCGTGGGCCGCGGCACCGCCGACCACGCCGGCAGCCTGATCGTCCGCGGCCTGCCCCCCGGCCCCGGCTACCAGGTCCGCCAGGTGAAGGGCGCCGCCGTCGCCACCACCCCGGCCTTCTCCGTGCTCGGCGTCCACAGCACGCCCCCCGCCTCCTTCTACGCCCACCAGCACCTCCACGCCGGCCTCAACTACCTCACTATGCGCGACGGCATCCGACTGGCCGCCACCGTCCGCCTCCCGCCCGGCAAGACCCTGGCCGACGGCCCGTTCCCCACGGTCGTCGAGTACTCCGGCTACCCGATCGCCGCCCCCGGCAGCCTGATCACATCGGTCCTCCACCCGGGCAGCCCCACAAACGACCCCACACTCCTCCCCACATCGGCCACCGCCGTGGGCTCGCTCATCGCCCCCCTCCTGGGGTTCGCCTCGGTCAGCCTGCAGATGCGCGGCACCGGCTGCTCCGGCGGCGCCTTCGACCTGTTCGGGCTGAGCACCACCTACGACGGCTACGACGCCGTGCAGATCGTGGGCAGCCAGCCCTGGGTGGCCCACCACAAGGTGGGCCTGGTGGGCATCTCGTTCTCCGGCATCTCGCAGCTCTTCGTGGCCGGCACCCGGCCGCCCGACCTGGCGGCGGCCGCCCCGCTGAGCGTCACCAACGACCTCTACACAACCGGCTACCCGGGCGGCATGTTCAACAGCGGCTTCGCCGGGAGCTGGGTGAAGGCCCGGGTGGCGGCGGCCGAGCCGGCGCCGGCCGGCGGCGAGACCTACGCCAGGGCGCTGATCGCCCGGGGCACACGGCAGTGCCTGGCGAACCAGGACCTCCGCCTGCAGACCCAGAACGTCGAGCAGGTGCTGCAGGCCAGCACCCACCGGACCCTGGCCCTCTACAATCCGCGGACACCCACCGCCTGGGCCCGCCACATCGACGTGCCCGTCTACCTGGCCGGCGCCTTCCAGGACGAGCAGACCGGGCCGCAGTGGCCGGCCGTGGTCCCGGCGCTCCGCCACGACCCCCACGTGTGGGTGACCATGGTCAACGGCACCCACGTGGACTCGCTGGGACCGGCCGTCCTCAGCCGCTGGCTGGAGTTCCTGGACATCTTCGTGGCCCGCCAGGTGCCGCACATCTCGCCGCTGATCGAGGCGGCGTCGGGCAGCCTCTACTCGCTGCTCGTCCACGCGCCGGCCGAGCCCCTGCCCCCGCTCCGCTTCACCGGCGCGCCGGACGCCGCCGCCGCCCGGCAGGACTTCGAGCGCCAGACCCCCCGCGTCAGGGTGCTCTTCGACAACGGCGGGGGGAGCCTGGGCCCGGGCGCCCTCCAGCCGGAGTGGCAGGCCGGCTTCACCGCCTGGCCGCCGCCGCAGGCCGTCACCACCACCTTCGACCTCGGCCCCGGCGGCCGGATGGGCGCTGCCGCGCCGCGGCACGCCGCCACCGTGGCCTTCCGGCCGGACCCGGCGTCCCGCCCCGCCACCGACCTCCCGGCCACAGCCGACGTGTGGGCGGCGCAGCCGCCGTACCACTGGACCCCGGTCACCGGCAGCGACGGGCTGGGGTTCGAGTCGCCGGTCCTCACGAAGGACCTGGTGGCGGTGGGCCCAGCCAGCCTCCGCCTCGAGCTGCGTTCGAGCGCCCTGGACACGGACCTCCAGGCCACCGTCACCGAGGTCATGCCGGACGGCCAGGAGATGTACGTGCAGTCGGGCTTCCTGCGGGCCAGCGACCGGGCCCTCACACCGGTCGCCTCCACGGCCGCCCAGCCGGTGCCCACCTACCTCGCCCGGACCGCCAGGCCGCTCCCCCGTGGCCGGTTCACCGAGGTGCGCGTCCCCATCGACCCGCTCGGGTTCGCCTTCCGGGCCGGCGACCGGATCCGCGTGACCCTCACGGCGCCCGGGGGCACACGGCCGGCGTGGGCCTTCAACACCTACACCACCCACGGGAAAATCACGGACACGGTGGCGCTCGGCGGGGCACGCCCCTCGGCGCTGGTGCTCTCGGTGGTGCCCGGGCTCCATGTGCCGGACGGGCCGCCGGCGTGTGGCGCCCTGCGCGGCCAGCCCTGCCGCACCTACGTGGCGGCCGGCAACGGCGGCTGACGTCCCCCCGGACGCGCCGGCGCCGCGCTGGTACCCTGCGTGGGGGTGACCGCACGCAAGGGGGGCCGGTGACCGAACCTCGCACCATCGACGTCGACCAGCACCTGTTCGAGGACCGGGGGACCTGGGCCGACCACATCGACCCCGCCTACCGCGACAGCGCCCTGGCCATCGAGGACGACGAGCGCGGCTGGCCCTGGCTCACCTGGCGCGGCGACCGGCTCTACCCGGCGGAGATCCAGCACCCGGGCCGGCCACAGGAGGTGGCCGAGAACCGCCGCCGGATGCGGGCCGGCGAGCCCGCCCCCGGCCGCTACGAGGACCTGCTCCCCGCCGACTACCGGGGCGGGGCCGAGCGGCTGGGGTCGATAGCGCGGGCCGGCATCGAGCGCTGCGTCCTCTTCCCCAACTTCGGCCTCATCTGGGAGCGGATGCTGGCCGCGGACCCGGACGCCCGCCGGGCCAACGCCCGCGCCTACAACCGCTGGATGGCGGGCGCCCTGGAGGGCGGCGCCGGTCGCCTCCACGGCGTGGCCCACCTCCTGCTCGACGACCCGTCCTGGGCGGTCGAGGAGCTCCGCCGCCTCCACGGTGACGGCGTGCGCCTGGCCATGGTGGCGCCGGCGCCGGTGGGCGACCGGCCGCTGTCGGACCCGGCGTTCGATCCGGTCTGGGCCGCCTGCTGCGACCTGGGGATCGCGCCGGTCTTCCACGTGGCGGGCTTCGAGAGCCCGCTCCACCCGGCGTGGCACGCCGGCGACCCCGAGCCCGGCGACCAGCTCATGGACTCGGTCTTCCTCTGGGTGGCCCCGGCCGTGGCGCTGGCCAACATGATCCTCTTCGGGACCCTGCAGCGGTTCCCCACGCTGCGCATCGGGGTGGTGGAGCTGTCGGCCGGGTGGGTCCCCGGCTTCCTCCTCAACATCGACGGCGCCTTCGACTTCTACGTCGCCCGCCACGGCGCCCCGGTGCACGCCCTGGAGGAGCGACCCTCCGAGTACTTCCGCCGCCAGGTCCGCGTGGCGGCCCTCCCCTACGAGGCCCCGGACTACCTCGTCCGCAAGGTCGGCCCGGACACCTTCATGATCGGCAGCGACTGGCCGCACGCCGAGGGGGTGGCCGATCCCGGCGGGGCCAACCGTGCCTCGGTGGCGGCCCTCCCCGAGGCCGACCGGGCGATGGCGCTGTCGGGCAACGCCGCCTGGCTCCTCGGCCTCTGATCCCCGCCGGCCCGGGGGGTGCCGAGCTACAGCCCGAGGTGCCGGCTCTCCCAGAGCTTGATGCCGCCCAGGATCCCGGCGGTGTTGTCCCCCACGGTGGTCCGCTCGGCGGTGTCCCCCAGGCCGTCGCGGTGGACCCGCCGGGCGTTGCCGCCGCCGATGTGGAGGTGGTCGAAGAAGAGGAGCCCGTCGAGCGTCGCCACCGCCTTGGCCACCCGCCGGTTCCAGCGGTGGTCGCCGATCTCCTTGCGGGTCCGCTCGCCGAGCTGGTCGTTGTAGGTCTCGCCTTTGCGGAACGGCTGGTGGGCGATCTCGAGGTGCGGAAGGAGCTGGCCGTCCAGGAACACCGCCGTCCCGAACCCGGTCCCCAGGGTGAGCACGAGCTCGAGGCCCTTGCCGCCGACCACCGCCAGCCCCTGGACGTCGGCGTCGTTGGCCACCCGGGTGGGCTTGCCCACGGCCTCGGCCAGCGCCCCGGCCAGGTCGAAGTGGTCCCAGGCCCGCTCGAGCTCGGGGACCGCCGCCGAGCCCGGCCCGGACTCGGTGACGAAGTGCGGTGCGCTCATCACCACGCCCCGCCGCACCATCCCGGGGAACCCGGCGGACACCCGGTCCGCCGCGGGCAGGGGCGACACGAGCGACGCCAGCGCCGGCACCATCCCACCCTCGCCCACGGGCGGCATGGGGTAGGTGGTGGCGACGCGCACGCGGTCGGCCACCATCGTGCCCGCGGCGTCCAGCACCGACGCCTTGAGGCCGGTGCCGCCGATGTCGATGGCCAGGGTGAAGGGGTGGCCCCCGGGCGCGTCGCCGGTCATCGCCGGGGACTGTACCCGCGCCACCGGCGCAGGGACCGGACGGTGGGGCGGCCGGCCGGTCCGGCGGCTCAGGCGGCGAGGCGGACCGGCAGCTCGGCCAGGCCCCGCAGCACGACGTTCTCGCGGTAGCGCACCGGGCCGGCGGCCAGCTCGATCGTCCCCGCCCGCCGGAGCAGCGCGGGGATCGCCACCTGCGCCTCCAACCGTGCCAGCGGCGCGCCGAGGCAGTGGTGCAGCCCCAGGCCGAAGCCGAGGTGCCGGTTGTCCGGGCGCGACAGGTCGAGCCGGTCCGGGTGGTGGAAGGCCGCCGGGTCGCGGTTGGCCGACCCGATGAGCACCAGCACGAACCCGCCCTTCGGCAGCACCGTCCCGCCGACCTCGACGTCGCCGGTGAGCGATCGCCCGGTGAGCTGGACCGGCGACACGTAGCGCAGCAGCTCCTCCACCGCCGGGCGCACCAGGCCCGGCTCGGCCCGCAGGCGGGCCAGCTCCCGGGGGTGCTCCAGCAGCGCCAGCACGCCGCCGCCGATCAGGTTGACCGTGGTCTCGTGCCCGGCCACCAGCAGGAGGACGGCCGTGGACAGCAGCTCGCCCTCCGAGAGCACGTCGCCCCGGACCTCGGCCGTCACCAGCCGGCTCAGGAGGTCGTCGCCGGGGCGCGCCCGGCGCTCGGCCAGCAGGGCGAAGAAGTAGTCGGCGAACGCCGCCACCGCGTCGAGGCGCGCCCGGTGCTCCCCCTCGGTGAGGAGGAAGTCGGGGTCCAGGCTCCGGGCCAGCGCCGCCGACCACCCGTGGAACCGGTCCTGGTCGGCCGCCGGGACGCCGAGCATGTCGCAGATGACCCGCACCGGCAGCGGGTAGGCGAGGTGGGCCACCAGGTCCGCCTCGCCGCGCTCGAGCGCGGCGTCCAGCAGCTCGTCCACCACCGCCTCGGTGCGCCGGCGGAGGCCCTCGACCATGCGGGGCGTGAACGCCTGCGACACCAGGCCCCGGAGCCGGGTGTGGTCGGGCGGGTCGCGGAAGAGGAACGGGCGGTTGTCGTGCTCGGCCCTCGCCGCCGAGGCCGCCGGGCCGCCGCCGCGCCGCCGCCCGGTGCCAAAGCCCTCCGGGGCGAGCGCGGGGTCCACGTTCCCGGCGTCGGCCGAGGCGCGGCGGTCGCGCAGGAGGGCCAGGCAGTCCGCGTGGCGGGCCACCACCCAGAAGCCCCTGGGGCTCCGGTGGACCGGGGCCTCCCGCCGGAGCTGCTCGTAGAGGGGCCACGGATCGCTGGCCGCCCGGGGGTCCGCCGGGTTGTAGACGACCACGGGCCGAGCGTACCGGCGCCACGGCGCCGGGGAGCCCGGCGCGCCGGCCGGCGCCTGCGGCAGGCTGGCGGGATGGAGAACCACTGGGAGGACCCTGAGCACGCCGCCCACTACCTCGCCCGGGCCGACGAGCTGCCCCACCGCCACGAGGCGGAGGCCGTGCTCCTCGGCGACCTCGAGCCGGTCCTGCCCGGGCGGGTGCTGGACGCGGGCTGCGGCGGCGGCCGGCTGACCGGGCTGGTCCTGGACGCCTTCCCCGGCTCCACAGCAGTGGGGGTGGACCTCTCGCCGACCATGCTGGAGGTCGCCCGCGGGCACCTGCCGGCCGACGGCTCGGCGGTGCTGGTTCGCCACGACCTCGAGCGGCCACTGCCGGCCGGCGCGCCGTTCGACCGGCCGTTCGACGCCGTGGTCTCGTCGTTCGCCGTGCACCACGTGGACGGGGACCGGAAGCGCACGCTCTACGCCGAGCTGGCCGGGATGCTGGCGCCGGGCGGGATCCTGGCCAACCTGGACATCGTGGCCAGCCCCACCCCAGCCCTCCACCGCCGCTGGCGCGACGAGATGGGCGCCGAGGACGACCCGGCGGACCACCTGGCCGACCTGGCCCCGCAGCTCGCCTGGCTCCGCGACGCCGGCCTGGACGACGTGGACTGCATCTGGAAGTGGCGGAGCCTCAGCCTGATGCGGGGCCGCCGCCCCTGACCGGCCACGGGGACCCGGCCCGCCCGCGGGCGGCGAGCACCGGGTCGACGAACCAGGGCCGCAGCGTCAGGCGGGCCGGCGGCAGCGAGCCGTACACCAGGACGCCGGCACCGGTGGGCAGCCGGCGCAGCGCCTCGGGCGGCAGGAGCCGGCGGCGCACGGTGGAGGTGGTGACCGACCGCGCCCCGGACGGGTCCGTGGTCACCGAGGGGACCAGCAGCTCCTCGTCCCCCACCAGGTGGCTGGCGTGGTCGAGCGTGCGCGGGTCCGACGTGCCCGAGAGGAACACCTTGGCGCGGTGGTTGTTCACCACCGTCTGCGACCGTTCGCCGTACCGGGCCGCCACCTGCGCCAGGTCCTGCCACACGGTGACGAGCTGCACCCCGTGCCCGGCGCAGGTGGCGGCCAGCCCGTCCAGCTCGGCCAGCGGCGCGATGTTGGCCGCCTCGTCCAGCACCACCAGCAGGGGCGGCGCCAGGCGGCCGCCCAGCCGGGCGGCCCGCTCGAACGCCGCTTCGAGCACCTGCTTCACCACCGCGGTGAAGAGGCCGCGCAGCCGCCGCTGGTCGTGCGCGGGGGCGCACAGGTAGAGCGTGTGGGCGCCCAGCAGCAGGCCGGCCGGGTCGATCGCGTCCACCGGGCCCCCGTGGTCCGGAGGAGCGTCGGCGAACGGCTCGAGCACCGTCTCCGCCGTGGTGTACACGGCGCTCCGCTGCCGCTCGTCACGCAGCCACGTGGCGCGGGCCGCCTGCTCCGCCTCCTGCACCCCCGCCGCGGCGAGGACCTGGGCCACCTCCCCCACCTCCTGGGTGTCCACCCAGCGCACCACGTCCCGCATCGACAGCCCCGCCTGCGCCGCCGCGAACAGCAGCGGGGCCAGCAGCTTGGCCGCCGTGGCGTACCAGAACTCCCCGTCCGCGGTGGTGCCCTGCGCCCTCGACACCTCGGTGAGGTCGGCGGCGACGCGCCGGGCGCCGGCCCACGACGTGGCTGCCGGCAGGGGCGACCACTCGCCCGGCGGGAGGCCGGTGGACCGGCCCGGGTCGAGGCACCACACCCGCCCGCACCGCCGGCGCCAGCCGATGGTGTCCCGGGCGAGGTCGCTCTTCACGCTGGCCGCCAGGACCGGGCCGTCCCACGAGAGGATGGCCGGTACGGCCAGCGCGCTCGTCTTGCCGCTCTGGGTCGGCCCCACCACCGCCACCGACTGCGCCTGCTCGGCGGCGAGCAGCGTCCGGCCCGCGCCGCCCCCGCGCCGGGCCAGGGCGCCCAGCACCAGCCGGCCGGGCTCCGGGCCGGCGACCACCAGCGGGCCCAGCT